>NZ_WKCD01000086.1:0-19697 GCF_021606625.1 Pseudomonas sp. PA-4-8C | reverse complement strand
GGCGGATTACGGGCACACCGAGCCTGGGCGAGGTGCCGAGTGGTGGGGCAAGAGCGCTTTGCTTACTTTCGCGCTTTTCGAAAGTGAGCCGCCGTCAGGGCGGAACCCTAAGTGGCCGTTACCGCAGGAATGGATATGTACTAGGTATATGTGTCGCCTGTCAGGCCGCCTTCGCGAGCAAGCCCGCTCCCACAGTTGGATGGTGGGGTGTCAGGTAGATAGGTGTCGGCTGGCAGGCCGTCATCGCAGGCAAGCCAGCTCCCACAGTTGACCCCACTGAGCCCAAAGGATCTTACTTACTGCGATCTAGGGCAGTGGCGTCACATCAATACGATACGGCTCAAAAATCCTCAGCATCTGCCCACTGCTGCGTAGCCCCTTGAGCAACGCCGAAAACGCCTCCCCCGTGATCGGTGCCTTTGGCCGCAGCAACGCGTAGTGGTGATACACCTGATCAATACGCTCCGACACCAAAAACTGCCCCGCCATGTCCGCGTTGCGCACCATGAAATCACTCAGGTACGAACGGGTAACCAACGCAATATCCGCACGCCCACGGGCGACCATCAGCAAGTTGCTGTCGTGGGAATAGGTCAACGTGGCGTTGTAGTGCTCGGCCATGTTCTTGGGATCAGGATTGAAGTCAGCAAAGGCATAGTGATACCCACTGAACACCGCCAGACGTTTACCGGTAAGGTCAGAAAAATAACTCTGGTCGCGCCCGGGCTGACGCTGAGCGACAAAAATCTCCGCATCTTCGAGCCCCATATCAACACTGGTATGGGCAATATTCTGCCAACCCCAGGACGGGTTTTCGAAGATCGCCATGTCGACCCGGCCTTGCTCGAAGTCACGAAAACGCCGGGGGATCGAGGTAGGCACCACCACAAACTGGTAATCGGTTTGCGCAGCGTTCAACGCCTCGACCAATTGCGGCAGCAACCCGGTGTCGGCGCCTTGTTCGGGGCGAACGGTATAGGGCGGAAAGTGCGCCGCGCCGATTCTCACCAACTGCGCGGCACCGGCCTGCGTCCACGCGGCGGTGCCCAGTGCCCATAAAGTCAGTCCTGCAGCCAGCCGCCATGGCGAAAACATCGAGGCACACACCGTTGAAGAGTTCAATGCCGATAAGCTAGGCGTTTTTACCGGGGGAGACAACTTTCGCCAGCAAATTAATGGCTTGCGCCTCAGTCCGCCTTCAGCACCATCAACAAGGCCTCTTCGGCCAACTCTTCAAGGGTCAGGCTGCCTTGGGCGCGAAACCAGGTGGTGGTCCAGGACAAGGCGCCGGTGAGGAAGCGCCGGGTGATAAACACATCGCCCCGGATGTAGCCAGCGGCCTTGGCCTCGCCCAGTACCTGCAACCAGATCTGCTCATACACGTCACGCAGGGCCAGCACGTGCGCCTGGCCTTCGGCCGACAGCGAGCGCCATTCGTAGACCAGCACCGCCATGGCTTCGCCACTGCCGCCCATGATCGACTGCAACTCGCAGCGGATCAGCGCCAGCACGCGTTCGCGCACGGTGCTCGCCTCCTCCAGTGAAGCGCGCATCATCGCGGTGTTGTAATGGATGGTTTCCTCCATCACCGCGCGCAGGATCTCATCCTTGCTCTTGAAGTGATGGAAGATGCTGCCGGACTGGATGCCCACGGCGCCGGCCAGGTCACGCACGGTGGTGCGCTCGAAACCCTTGTTGCGAAACAGATGAGCCGCGGTTTGCAGCAATTTGCCGCGGGCGCTCTCGGGGTCGGTCAATTGGCCACCATCGACCATGGTGCGCATCACCCTCAGGGCTTTGTGCTCATCCATGTTGCTCTCCTTCACCTCTACTGTCATGGCCGGCAATTTAGGCCGTGACCGCCACCCAAGCAAGCGCTTGGGTAAAACTTGTGACTGGAGTTTACAAACCAAGCGCTTGCTTGGTAGTCTCGACGCCAGCCCTTGGAGGAAGGATTTCTCATGAGCAAGACGGTACGTATCGGCTGCGCCAGCGCCTTCTGGGGCGACACCTGCACCGCCGCCGCCCAATTGGTGCAGGGCGGCGCCCTGGATTACCTGGTGTTCGATTACCTGGCGGAAGTCACCATGTCGATCCTCGCCGGTGCCCGCCTGAAAGACCCCAAGGCCGGTTACGCCACGGACTTTGTCGAGGTGCTGACGCCCCTGCTGGCGGATATCCAGCGCCAAGGCATCCGGGTGATCAGCAACGCCGGCGGCATCAACCCCCAGGCCTGCGCCGCTGCCCTGCAAGCGGCCTGCGATAACGCGCACATCCCGCTGAAAATCGCCGTGTTGCTCGGCGATGACTTGCACCCTCAACTCAAACAGCTGCCGCCTGTCACCGACATGTTCAACGGCGCCCCACTGCCGCCCCTGTGCGTGTCCGCCAATGCCTACCTCGGCGCACCGGGCATTGCCCAGGCCCTGGGGCTCGGCGCCGATATTGTCATCACCGGCCGCGTGGTCGACAGCGCAGTGGTCAGCGCGGCATTGGTGCATGAATTCAACTGGTCCTGGCAGGACTACGATCACCTCGCCCAGGCCGCCCTGGCCGGGCATATCATCGAATGCGGCGCCCAATGCACCGGTGGTAACTTCACCGACTGGCGTGACGTGCCGGACTACGAACACATCGGCTTCCCCATCGTCGAAGTCAGCGCCGACGGCCAGTTCACCGTCAACAAGGTCGAGGGCAGCGGCGGCCTGATCAGCGAACTCAGCGTGGCTGAACAACTGCTGTATGAAATCGGTGACCCGCGCGCCTATGTGCTGCCGGATGTGATCTGTGATTTCAGCCAGGTCAAACTGCAGCAACAAGGCAAACATGCGGTGCGCCTGCACGGCGCCAAGGGCCTGCCACCCACCGACCAGTACAAGGTCAGCGCCACCTACCCCGATGGTTTTCGCTGTACCGCCAGTTGCCTGATCGCCGGCATCGACGCGGTGGCCAAGGCCGAGCGGGTCAGCCAGGCGCTCATCAACAAGACCTCGGAGCTGTTCAGCCAGCGCGGCTGGGCGCCCTACACCGACGTCAACATCGAACTGCTCGGCAGCGAGGCCACCTACGGCGCCCACGCCCGGCGTGCGGATTGCCGCGAAGTGGTGGTGAAGCTGGCGGTGCGGCACCCGAACAAGCAGGCGCTGGCGCTGTTCGCCCGCGAGATCGCCCAGGCGGCCACCGGCATGGCACCGGGGCTGACCGGCATTGTCGGCGGGCGGCCGACGGTGTATCCGCTGATTCGGCTGTTTTCGTTCCTGGTCGACAAATCATTGTGTAGCGTCGCCATCGAGTACCAAGGCCAACGTTTTGCCGTCGAGCTGCCCGCCTCCGCGCCTCTGCTCACGCCGGCTGCGCCCATCGAGCCGGCCAAGCCCCTGGGCCGTGCCGATGCCAGCGTACCGCTGGTGAAACTCGCCGTGGCGCGCTCTGGTGACAAGGGCAACCACAGCAATATCGGGGTGATCGCCCGCCACCCCGACTACCTGCCGTGGATCGCCGAAGCCCTGACCCCGGAGGTGATCGTCGACTGGATGGACCATGTGCTCGACCCGATCCATGGCCGCGTCGAACGCTGGTACTTGCCCGGCAGCCACAGCCTCAACTTCCTGCTGGAAAACGCCCTGGGCGGCGGCGGCATCGCCAGTTTGCGCATCGACCCTCAAGGCAAGGCTTTCGCCCAGCAACTGCTGGAAATCCCCATCGCCGTACCGCAGCACATTGCCGACCAACTCAGCTAAAGGACCGTCGCCGTGGCCTTCGATTCGATCTTCAAAGCCGACCTGTTCCAGGGGCACACCCTGATCGTCACCGGTGGCGGCAGTGGCATTGGCCGCTGCACCGCCCATGAACTGGCGGCCCTTGGCGCCCGCGTGATTCTGGTGGGGCGCAAGCCGGACAAGTTGCAACAGGTAGCCCAGGAAATTACCCAAGACGGCGGCGTCGCCCATTGGCAGGCCTGTGACATCCGCGATGAAGAGGCGGTGAAGGCACTGGTCACGCAAGTTCTGCACGACCACGGCCCCATTCATGGCCTGGTGAATAACGCCGGCGGCCAATACCCGTCGCCCCTGGCCGCGATCAACCAGAAGGGCTTTGAAACCGTACTGCGCACCAACCTGGTGGGCGGTTTCCTGATGGCGCGGGAAGTGTTCAACCAGTCGATGAGCAAGCACGGCGGCGCAATCGTCAACATGCTCGCCGACATGTGGGGCGGCATGCCCGGCATGGGCCACTCTGGCGCGGCGCGCTCCGGTATGGACAACTTCACCAAGACCGCCGCGTTTGAGTGGGGCTATGCCGGGGTGCGCGTCAACGCCGTGGCGCCTGGCTGGATCGCCTCCAGCGGCATGGACACCTACGAAGGCGCCTTCAAGGCGGTGATTCCCACCCTGCGTGAGCATGTACCGCTCAAGCGCATCGGCACCGAGTCGGAAGTCAGCGCGGCCATCGTCTTCCTGCTCAGCCCGGCTGCGGCCTTCATCAGCGGCAGCACCCTGCGCATCGACGGCGCCGCCAGCCTGGGCAGCCGCGCATGGCCGCTGCACAAGGCGCAGGTACCGAGCGAGCCGTTCAATGGGTTCCACCGCGCCTACCTGCCGGATGTGCTCAAGGCGGAGCAATAACGCCATGCCAGTCATTGAAACCCTGATCGACCCCAACAGCCCAGCGTTCGCGCAAAACCGCGAAGCCATGCTGGCGTCCATCGCCCAGTTGCGCCAACTGGAACACACCCTGCTGGCCAAGGCCCAGGAAGCCAAGCCCAAGTTCGACAAGCGCGGGCAATTGCTGCCCCGTGAGCGCCTCAATCTGCTGCTGGACCCCGGCGCGCCGTTCCTGGAGCTGGCCAGCCTGGCCGGCTACAAGCTCCACGACGACAAAGACGGCAGCGCCGCTGGTGGCGGGCTGATCGCCGGCATCGGTTACGTCAGCGGCGTGCGCATGCTGGTGGTGGCCAACAACAGCGCGATCAAAGGCGGCACCATTTCCCCCTCCGGGCTGAAGAAATCCCTGCGCCTGCAACAGATCGCCATGGAGAACAAATTGCCGGTGGTGACCCTCGCCGAAAGCGGCGGCGCCAACCTCAACTACGCCGCCGAGATTTTCGTTGAAGGCGCGCGCAGTTTTGCCAACCAGGCGCGCATGTCGGCCATGGGCTTGCCGCAGATCACCGTGGTGCACGGCTCGGCCACGGCCGGCGGTGCGTATCAGCCCGGCTTGTCGGATTACGTGGTGGTGGTGCGCGGCAAGGCCAAGCTGTTTCTCGCCGGGCCACCGTTGCTCAAGGCCGCCACTGGCGAAGTCGCCACCGATGAAGAACTGGGGGGCGCGCAGATGCACGCGCAAACCGCCGGCACCGCTGAGTACCTGGCCCAGAACGATGCCGATGGCGTGCGCATCGTGCGTGAGATTGTGGGCCTACTGCCTTGGAATGACCGCTTGCCGCACGCCCCCCAACGCGCCTATCGCGAACCGCTGTACCCGATTGAAGAGCTGTTGGGGCTGATTCCCGATGACCCGAAAAAGCCCTATGACGTGCGCGAGATCCTGGCGCGCCTGGCCGACGGTTCCAACCTGCTGGAATTCAAAGGCGAGTTCGACCCCCACACCGTCTGCGCCCATCTGCATATCCAGGGGCGCGCCGTGGGCGTGATCGGCAATAACGGCCCCATCACCCCAAAGGGCGCGAGCAAGGCCGCGCAGTTTATCCAGCTGTGCGACCAAAGCCGCACGCCGCTGCTGTTTTTGCACAACACCACCGGCTTTATGGTGGGCACCGAGTCGGAACAGCAAGGGGTGATCAAGCACGGCGCGAAGATGATCCAGGCGGTGGCCAATGCCCGTGTGCCTAAACTCACCATCGTGGTCGGTGGTTCCTACGGTGCCGGCAACTACGCAATGTGCGGTCGCGGCCTGGATCCGCGCTTTATCTTCGCCTGGCCCAACAGCCGCACCGCGGTGATGGGCGGCGCACAGGCCGGCAAAGTGCTGCGGATTGTCACCGAGGCCAAGCAACTCAAGGACGGCCTGGTGCCCGACCCCAAGGTGCTCGACATGCTCGAACAGGTCACCGCGCAGAAACTCGACAGCCAGTCCACCGCCCTCTACGCCAGCGCCAACCTGTGGGACGACGGGCTGATTGATCCACGGGACACCCGCACTTTGCTCGGTTTTTTGCTGGATATCTGTCACGAAGCCGAACGGCGGCAACTGCAACCCAACACCTTCGGCGTAGCGCGCTGATCGTTCCCACGCTCCACGTGGGTGATCGTTCCCACGCTCCGCGTGGGAATGCAAACCAGGACGCTCCGCGTCCCAACCGGGAGAACAATAAAAATGATCTTCACCCAGGAACACCAGGAACTGCGCCGCACCGTGCGCGCCTTCGTCGACCGCGAGATCAACCCGCACGTGGATGAATGGGAAAAAGCCGGGCGCTTTCCCATTCACGAGATCTTCCGCAAAGCCGGCGACCTCGGCCTGCTGGGCATCTCCAAACCGGAAAAATTCGGCGGCATGGGCCTGGACTACAGCTATTCCATCGTCGCCGCCGAAGAGTTCGGCACCATCCGTTGCGGCGGCATTCCCATGTCCATCGGCGTGCAGACTGATATGTGCACCCCGGCCCTGGCGCGCTTCGGCTCCGATGAACTGCGCGAGGAGTTCCTGCGCCCAGCCATCAGCGGCGAACAGGTCGGCTGCATCGGCGTCTCGGAAACCGGTGCCGGCTCCGATGTGGCCGGGCTCAAGACCCATGCGCGCAAGGATGGCGATGACTATGTGATCAACGGCAGCAAGATGTGGATCACCAATTCGCCCAGCGCCGACTTCATCTGCCTGCTGGCCAACACGTCCGACGACAAACCGCATATCAACAAGTCGCTGATCATGGTGCCGATGAACAGCCCCGGCATTAGCGTCAGCCCGCCGTTGGAAAAACTCGGCATGCACAGCTCCGAGACCGCCCAGGTGTTTTTCGACGGCGTGCGCGTGCCGCAACGCAACCGCATCGGCCATGAAGGCGCGGGTTTCATGATGCAGATGTTGCAGTTCCAGGAAGAACGCCTGTTCGGCGCGGCCAATATGATCAAGGGCCTGGAGCACTGCATCGACAGCACCATCGAATACTGCAAAGAGCGCCAGACCTTCGGCAAAGCGCTCATTGATAACCAGGTGATCCACTTTCGCCTGGCAGAACTGGCCACCGAAATCGAATGCCTACGCGCCTTGGTCTACCAGGCCACCGAGCAGTACATCAAGGGCCAGGACGTCACGCGGCTGGCCTCCATGGCCAAGCTCAAGGCCGGGCGCCTGGGCCGTGAGGTCAGCGACAGTTGCCTGCAATATTGGGGCGGCATGGGGTTCATGTGGGACAACCCGGTGGCCCGCGCCTATCGCGACGTGCGCCTGGTGTCGATTGGCGGCGGAGCCGACGAGATCATGCTGGGCATCATCTGCAAACTCATGGGCACCCTGCCCGGTAAAAAGCCATGAATACCTTGCTGCTCGAAGCCCATAACGGCGTGCTGCACATCACCCTCAACCGCCCCGAATGCCGCAATGCGATGAGCCTTGAAATGGTCAATGAACTGCGTGCGGTACTGGCGCAGTTGGACAGCCAGGTGCGCGCCGTGGTGATCAGCGGCGCGGGCGGGCATTTTTGCGCGGGGGCCGATGTGAAGGACCTGGCCGGCGCCGGGGGGCAGTTGCAAGCATTGAACCGCGCGTTTGGCACCTTGCTGCAAGAGGTTCAGGCGCTGGCGCAGGTGGTGATCGTGGTGCTGCAAGGCGCGGTACTGGGCGGTGGGTTCGGGCTGGCGTGCGTGAGTGATATTGCGATTGCAGCGGGCCAGGCGCAGTTCGGCTTGCCCGAGACCCGCCTCGGGTTGCTGCCGGCGCAGATTGCGCCCTTTGTGGTCAAGCGTATTGGCCTTACCCACACGCGGCGCCTGGCGCTGACGGCGGCGCGGTTTGATGGGGTGGAGGCTGGGCGGCTGGGGGTGGTGCATTTTGTCGAGCACGACTCGCAGGCATTGGCGCAGCGGGTGGATGAGGTATTGGGGCAGGTGTTGCAGTGTGCGCCGGGGGCGAACGCACGGACTAAAGCGCTGTTGCTGGCCAGCCTGGATGAGCCGCTTGAGACCGTGCTGGATCGCGGGGCGCAGTGGTTTGCCGAGGCGGTGAGGAGTGAGGAAGGGGTTGAGGGGACGCAGGCGTTTGTGCAGAAGCGAAAGCCGAGTTGGTCTCGATGACGCCATAGCAGGCAAGCCAGCTCCCACAGGGGAACACATTTCAAAGGTGGGAGCTGGCTTGCCTGCGAAGAGGCCCCAACACACGCCACATTCATCAAGGGATAACCCAATGCCCGCATTCAGCAAGATCCTGATCGCCAACCGCGGCGAAATCGCCTGCCGCATCCAGCGCACTGCCCAGGCCCTGGGCTACCGCACCGTGGCCGTGTACAGCGACGCGGATACCGATGCCCTGCACGTGCAGATGGCCGACGAAGCCGTACACATCGGCCCGGCGCCCGTACACCAGTCCTACCTGAACACACAGGCCATCCTCGCCGCCGCCCAACTGACCGGCGCCGATGCCATTCACCCCGGCTACGGCTTCCTCTCGGAAAACCCCGACTTCGCCCGCGCCTGCCAGCAGGCCACGCTCACCTTCATCGGCCCCAGTGTCGAGGCGATCGAACTGATGGGCAGCAAACGCCTGTCCAAACTCGCCATGCTCGACGCCGGCGTGCCCTGCATCGCCGGCTACCAGGGCAGTGCCCAGGACGACGCCACCTTGCAACAGGAAGCCGAACGCATCGGCTTCCCGCTGATGATCAAAGCCAGCGCCGGTGGCGGTGGGCGTGGCATGCGCCTGGTGCACCAGCGCGAACAGCTGCTGGAGCAACTGCGCACCGCACGCTCGGAAGCCATGAATGCGTTCGGCAGCGACGAGTTGATCCTCGAACAGGCGTTGATCGACCCGCGCCACGTGGAAGTGCAACTGTTCGGCGACCGCCATGGCAACCTCATCTACCTCGGCGAACGCGACTGTTCGATCCAGCGCCGCCATCAGAAAGTCATTGAAGAAGCGCCCTGCCCCGTGATGACGGCCGATCTGCGCCAGGCCATGGGCGAAGCCGCGCTCAAGGCCGGGCGGGCGGTGAACTATGTAGGTGCCGGCACCGTGGAGTTTCTGCTCGACCGCAACGGCCAGTTCTATTTCCTGGAAATGAACACACGCCTGCAAGTCGAACACCCCGTCACCGAGATGATTACCGGCCTCGACCTGGTGGACTGGCAGTTGCAGATCGCCGCCGGCCAACCGCTGCCACTCACCCAATCACAGGTGACCCTGACCGGCCACGCCATGGAAGTGCGTCTGTACGCCGAAGAACCGGCCCAGGGTTTCCTGCCGCAAACCGGTGACGTGTTGCGTTGGGAACCCGCCCCCGGCGTACGCATCGACCATGGATTGCTTGAAGGCCAAACCGTCAGCCCGTTCTACGACCCGATGCTGGGCAAGATCATCGCCCACGGCGCCAGCCGCGAAGAAGCCCGGCGCAAATTGCTGCGGGCCGTGGAAGACAAGGTGTTACTCGGCGTGGCGACCAACCAGCGCTTGCTCATCGACCTGCTCAAGCACCCGGACTTTATCGCCGGCGACTTCAGCACGGGCTTGATCGCCGAACACTTCAGCGTCATCCCACAGCACACGGCGAGCGCTGAACAACTCTCGCTGGCCGCCGCGCTGTTTTATCAACACAGCGCCAACCAGCACTCACACCCCCTCGCGCGCTGGCGCAACACGGCGAGTGCCCCGGTGATATACCGCCTGGAGATCAACGGCCAACTCCATAGCGTGACCATTGACGACCTGCCACTCACCACCGACGGTCGCCACGCCACCTTTGTCATCAAGGGGGTTCGCCGCCGCATCGCCTATCACCTGGACGGCAACCGGCTGTGGCTGCCAGGGCTGACCGTCACCGACCGCACCCAGCAAGTCGCCAGCCGCCCGGCCGACGCCAGCAGTGGCACGGTCCAGGCACCCATGGACGGCGCCATCGTCGATATACGGGTGTGCGTCGGTGAAAGCGTCAGCAAAGGCCAGCTTTTGCTGGTGCTCGAAGCGATGAAAATGGAGCACCCGTTGAAGGCCGGTATCAATGGCACGGTCAAGGAACTGCGGGTCGTGACGGGCGATCAGGTACGCAACCGCCAGGTTTTGCTCGAGATCGAATAACGCCCCTAGGCGGAACTACAGGGCCGGGCTACGCTCTATCCCCATCAGGAAGGGACGAGTACGGGAACCTGCACATGCCTCATTGGCTGATTATTGACCTTGAAGCCACAACGGATGACGGCGGCTGGCCCGTGACAGAGATGGAAGTCATCGAGATCGGCGCCAGCCTGGTCAACCGCCAGGGCCGCGAACTGGACCACTTCCAGCGCTTTGTGCGGCCCTTGCGGCGGCCCTTGCTGACGCCCTTTTGCCGCAAACTCACCCATATCACCCAGGCCAATATCGACATGGCCGCGCCGATCACCGAGGTGTGGCCGCTGTTCGAGCGCTGGCTGGGCCAACATCAGCCACGCCTGGAAGGCTGGGCCAGCTGGGGGGATTATGACCGCGTGCAGCTTGAGCTGGAGTGGCAGCGCCATGGCCTCGCCAGCGCCCTGGGCGACACCCCGCATGTGAACCTCAAGCAACGCTTTGCCAAGGCCCGGCGCCTGGACAAACCGCTGGGGCTCAATGGTGCGCTGCAATTGGCGGGGATGCAGTTCCATGGCCAGCAGCATCGCGCCCTGGAGGATGCCCGCAATACCGCGCGCCTGTTGCCCTTGATTTTGCCGGTCTAGGCAGCGCTTGCAGCCTTGGGCATACTGGCCAGCCATTTTCCTGCTGCTCTGTAGGAGCGAGCTTGCTCGCGAAGATCGCCGACGATAACGCAGCGCCTCTGGTTAAACGCAGTGTTCTCAGGTTTTTCGCGAGCAAGCTCGCGCCTACAGTGGTTGGCGTAAGCCTTGACCTTTTTCCGAGGATTCACCCATGTTCAAAGTCAACGAGTACTTCGACGGCACCGTCAAGTCGATCGCTTTCGGCACCGCAGAAGGGCCAGCGACCATCGGCGTGATGGCTCCGGGTGAATACGAATTCGGCACCGCCCAACGCGAAATCATGCACGTGGTCTCCGGCGCCCTGACCGTGAAGCTGCCTGAGAGCAGCGACTGGGAAACCTTCGCCGCCGGCAGCCAGTTCCACGTCCCGGCCAACAGCAAGTTCCAGTTGAAGGTCGCGGTGGACACCGCTTACCTGTGTGAATACCGCGGCTAAGGCACTACCCGACACACAAAAAAGCCCGTCTCCCACGAGACGGGCTTTTTTATTCCAACACCGTTACCGGCATGCCGACTTCCAGGCGCCCAATGCCATCGTTGACCAGGTTCTGGCCGAACATCGCGCCCTTTTCGGTCTTGCGGTAGGTTTCCAGCGTCGCAAAGGGCTCGCGGTCGGGGCTGCGCTCACCGGTCTGGGGGTCGATGGTGGTGAGGATGCACCGCGAGCACGGCTTGACCACCCGAAACTCCACGTCGCCAATGCGCACGCGCTTCCAGCCATCTTCGGCGAAGGCCTCGGCGCCTTCGATCACCAGGTTGGGACGAAAACGCAGCATCTCCATCGGGCGGCCGATCTTCGTACACAGGTCGTCGAGGGAGCCCTGGCCGATCAACAGCAACGGGTAGCCGTCAGCGAAGCCGACCTTGTCGTCATCCTTGCCATACCCGGCTTCGGTGGTGCGCGCACGTTCCAGGGGCAGTTGCACCAGACGCGTCGGCTTGCCAATGAACTCGCTGACCCAGGCTGCGGCCGCATCGCCAGCATCCGGCACACGCAGGGTGTCACGCCAGATGGTCACACCGCGCAGTTCGCTGGCGCTGCCAGGCATTGCCACGTCCAGCGGCGCGTAGCCCGGCGAACTCAGAGTCAGGCCCCCGCTGCTGTTCCACAACGCGATGAGCTGGCTCATCTTCGCCACCGCCCGTTGCGTCAGGAACCGCCCGCTGGCTTCATCCACCAGCATCCAGCGTCGATCCCCGTCCAACCCGAGTTTATCCAGGCCAATCTGCTGCAAGGCTTGGGCCTTGCCGGACTTCAAGGGGTAACGGTACAACGCGCTGAGACGCAGCATGGGCCTGCCTTCCTAGGAAACAAAGTGTCATCCTAAAGTCAGGCGGGCATTTCGTCCAACATCAGTCGCTGGCGCACCACGTCCACCAGCTTGTCCGGCTGGAATTTGGAGAGGAAATTGTCGCAGCCGACCTTCTTGACCATGGAGTCGTTGAAGCTGCCCGACAGCGAGGTGTGCATCACCACGTACAGACCGCGCAGACGTGGGTCGTTGCGGATCTCGGTGGTGAGGCGGTAGCCATCCATCTCGGGCATTTCAGCGTCGGTAAAGATCATCAGCAGTTTGTCGGTCATGACCTGGCCGCTGTCGGCCCAGGCCTTGAGCATGTTCAGTGCCTTGAGGCCGTCGCTGGCAATGTGCATCTTCACGCCCAACTGGCCCAGGGTGTCACGCAACTGCGACAAGGCCACGTTGGAGTCATCCACCAGTAGCACTTCACGGCCACGGGCACGCTCCAGCACCGGGTCTTCAAGTTTGTCCCGGGAGACCTTGGCGTTGTAGGGCACGATCTCGGCGAGGACTTTTTCCACGTCGATGATTTCCACCAGTTGCTCATCGACCTTGCTGATGGCGGTGAGGTAGTGCTGGCGACCGGCGCTGGTCGGCGGCGGCAGGATGGCTTCCCAGTTCATGTTGACGATGCGGTCGACGCCACCCACCAGGAACGCCTGCACCGAGCGATTATATTCGGTGACGATAATGGTGCTGTTGGGGCCCGGCACCAAAGGGCGCATGCCGATGGCCTGGGACAGGTCGATCACCGGCAGGGTCTGGCCACGCAGGTTGACCACCCCGCACACGAACGGGTGGCGCTGGGGCATCAGGGTCAGCTTGGGCAGTTGCAGGACTTCCTGCACCTTGAACACGTTGATCGCGAACAACTGCCGTCCGAAGAGGCGGAACATGAGAATTTCCAGGCGATTCTCACCCACCAATTGCGTGCGTTGATCTACCGTGTCGAGAATGCCGGCCATTAAAAACTCCTGGTGTACACGCCGCAGGCGCGTTGAAAGGGTGTGCAGCTGTATAAGCACGTTATCGGCGGCAAGCGCCGGACCTTGACCCCAATAAAATGCCATGCAAACCCATTGATGTCACACTGACATCATGCTTTACTGCTTGGGCCCTTGAGCCTCTTTCAAGCCCCCCTTGCGCGACAGTCGAATTGACGTGCAGTTCCACGACATAGGGGATTCCCCTATGCGCAATCAGGCCCAACCTGATATTCGCGATATCTAATAGCCATTAATGTGACGCCATTCTCATTGCATGAATGGAGTCAGGCTTTTGTTTGCCATCCCCAGCCCTTGGCCCACGGGCCTTTCAGGCACTCACGTACCGGCAACTGAAGTCGTGTCATCCCGCACAACCGGGGCTACATACGACTTTCGTGAGCATTTCACTAAATGTCCTACTGGAATATCAGAATCGACCTACAAGTCCGAGCCGTATTTCAGCGCTAGTTTTACGCCATTCACCCGGTGCGACATCTCATCACCCGACCTTACGTTGCGGAGACCTGCATGATGAACGACGGTAACGAGTGGCAACTTGCACTTCCCGAGTTCCTGCACGAGGCTGAAAAGCTGCTGATCAGGTCAGAAGAGTGCTTGAACCACCTGCATTTGATTCGAAACGACAGTGACGCTATCGACTGCATGAAAGCCAGCCTGAACAAGCTCGCCGAGAGCGCAGACTGCCTTGCATTGCAGGCCATTAGCGAGTTTTCCCGGCAGATTCAATACTTGATTGCCAATGCCGTGAGCCCGGTGCAATTGCATGACCAGGCGCTGGATGCCTTGCATGACTGCTTGACGCTACTGGCCTGGCAACTGGAACTGATCGATATCCGTACTGGCAAGCTTAGTCTGGATGAAGAAGAGCAATCATCGTTGATTGAGGCGGTCAGCTTGCAGATCCCGCAAAAAGCCCACCAATACACTGCGCAGCATGATCGGCGCGCCCAATAAATATCAATTAGCTATCAATGCAATAACGATACAAACCAACTTCATTAATACAACTTTCCATTTTGAACTCTGGGGTGCCCGCCCAGAGTACTCGCGTGGGTCATAACCCAATCAGACGACCAACGCTAATAGGGGTGTTACTATGCGCCCCCGAAGTGATTTAACTTCAACAGGCTTAAAAACGATTTGGCAGCGCACTCCAAACAGAGCCCGGTCAACCGGCCTCCCCGCAGTGAACCCTCATTGGCTCCATCCGCTATGTACGCCAGTTTCAAGTCACTTATCGTCAGGTCCTTGTCCCGCAGCCACGCGTGCCACCTTGCCCTTTCGCTGTGCCTGTGCTCGTTGTTGGCCAGCCTGTGGGCCTATCTGATGGGCGCGCCGCTGCCATTGCTGATCGTGCTGCTCAACCTCGCCACGCTGATGGTGGTGGGCCTGCAACAGTGGCGCTCGCGCAGAGCTATCAAGTTCGAGCCCCAGGAACTGGCCGCCCGCCTGCTGCAAGTTCAGGAGAACGAACGTCACCGGCTCAGCCGCGAACTGCATGATGACATCGGCCAGTTACTGACAGCCGCCAAGCTGCAAAGTGAATGGCTGCAGCGCCGCCTGCCCCAGGATCTGCAAGACCATTGCTCGGTGCTGTGCAATACCCTCAATGAAACCCTGGCCAAGGTACGTGACGTATCCGCCATCCTCAACCCGCGCCAACTGACCAGCCTGGGCCTGGAAGCCAGCCTGCGCGCGCACCTGCTCAAGGCCCTGGAAAACACCCAGGTGTGCTGGAGCCTGGAGTGCCACCAACGGCTCACCGGCATCCCCGAAGAAATGGCCGTGGCGGCCTTTCGCGTCACTCAGGAAGCGGTGACCAACATGCTTCGCCATGCAAAGGCGCGCAACCTGCTGGTGCGTCTGCAACGCCTGCCTGAAGGCTTGTCGCTGATGATCTGCGATGACGGCCAGGGGTTCTTGCCTGCCCTCGATCCGGGCCGGGAAGGCCAACGGGGCATGGCCGGTATGTGCGAACGAACCCACCAGCTGGGAGGCTCCTTTTCCGTCAGCAGCGAGCCCGGCAAAGGTACACGCATCAACGCACTTTTCCCTTGGGCGCCCCGCGCTCTCGAACGGGCTAGCGCCCCTAAGGTTCTCGAGTGACCTGCAATTTACTCCTGGTAGACGACCACGCACTGATTCGCGCCGGCGTGCGCGCGCTGATTCTGGATATTCCCGGCTACAGCGTCATCGGCGAAGCCAGCGATGGCGCGCAATTGCTGGAGCAATACAGTGCCTTGCAGCCGGATATCGTGCTGCTCGACCTGTCGATGAAGCACACCGGCGGGCTGAATGCCTTGCAGCAACTCAAGCGTTTTTACCCCACGTGCAAGGTACTGATTCTGTCGATGCACACCGAGCCGGACCTTATCATGCGCGCACTGGAGTCCGGCGCCCACGGCTACCTGCTCAAGGACACCACCGCCAATGAGCTGGAACACGCCCTGCTGGCCCTGCGCAACAACGAACGCTACCTGAGCCCCGCCATCGCCCACACAGTGATCAACCAGGCGCTGATCCGTAGCCAGGTCCCCAACGCGCCTGTCGCCCACAGCCACAACCTGACGGCGCGGCAACTGGAGATTTTGCGCTTGATCGTGCGCGGTAAATCCACCCGGGAAATTGCCCACGGTCTGGGCCTGAGTATCAAGACCGTCGAAGCCCACCGCTCGCAGATCATGAAGCGCTTGCAGATTTTTGACGTGGCGGGCCTGGTGTTATTTGCCGTGCGTGAGCAGATCATCAGCCTGGACGACTAACGGCGAGCCCAGCGGCAAGTGCACGCGCAGGGCCTTGGGCAGTGCCTCGAAATGCAGGTCGTCGCCTTCCAGCGGCTCACCGTCGAGGTTGATGTACAAGCCCTGTGCCACCTTGATCTTCACCCACGGCAGGCGTGCGCGCACAAACATGGTGTCCAGGCCCCAGCCGTTGTTCATCAACTCACGCAGCGTGCCAACCACTTCCTGGGGCGCCGGCAGAATGCTGACATCCAGCAGCCCGTCATCAGCCAATGCACCGGGGCACAACACATGCCCGCCACCGGCCTGGCGACCGTTACCGATGCCCAGCGCGAGCAACTCGCCTTTCCAATGGAAATCCGGGCCTTCCAATTCACCGTAGGCGGCTTTCAATTCACTGAAGCGGGATAAACCGGTGAACAGGTAAGCGGCACCGCCCAAAACCTTCTTCAAATCTTCGGAGGTATTGGCCGTGACCTGGCTGCCAAAACCACCGGTGGCCATATTCAGGAAGATTTGCCCACCCACCTGGCCAAGGTCGATGGCCCTGGGCTGCACGTCCAGCAAGGCCAACGCACCAGCCGGCTCCAACGGCACGCCGGCCGCCTTGGCGAAATCATTGGCGGTGCCCAGGGGCATCAGCACCAGGCTGGCGTCAGTGTTGGCATGGGCCATGGCTTCAGCCACATCGCGCAAGGTGCCGTCGCCACCGCCGGCAATGATGTGGGTGTAGCCCGCGGCCAAGGCTTCATTGACCAGGCGCTGAGCATCGCCGCCCTCCCACGTCACCCGCACGGCCAACTCCCCACCCTGCTCCCGCCGCGCCAGCACGGCAGCGCGCACATCCTCGTTGAGGGCTTGTTTGCCGTGAAGGATCAACAGGGCTTTGGGGGCGGTCATTTGAGGGTATCTCCTGGGTCTAGGTGCTTGAAGGATGTTGACCTTTGAGGAACAGGAAAAGTCTGTGGGCTGAAGAAAATTGATTGAAGTACACAGATCAAAATTGTGGGGTGTCAGGTAGATATGGGGCGGCTGGCAGGCCGTCATCGCAAGCCAGCTCCCACAGTTGGATCGCTGCGGCGGCCAGGCCGCGTCGAGAATCAGCTCTTGTGCAACTTGCTCATCAACTGCGCCTCAGCCTGGGTCAACCCACACGACTGGGTCAGCTCATCCACCGTCGCCCCCATGCCAACCAGCTTGGCCGCCTGGGCAAACGACAGGTTCGACGGATCACGCTGCTCCAACTGCACCAACCTGTCCGGCAACGGCGCAAGCATCGCACGCAGTTCATGCACCTCATCCCCCACCCGCACCGCACTTTGCTGGTAATGATCAACGCGCTTGACCAGTTCCAGAATGCGCCGGTCACGCACCGCATCGCGCTCGGCCTGTTGCAAGGCCAACTCCCGCTGCTGGCGCACATAGCGCAGCACAAACGCCAAGGTCCCGGCCCATAACAGGGCCAGGACAATCACCGCTGCCTCAAGGAACAATCAGATGCTCTCCAGTTCCGACCACTCTTCTTCGCTCATCATCTTGTCCAGCTCAACCAGAATCAGCAGTTCGCCGTTCTTGTTGCACACGCCCTGGATGAACTTGGCCGACTCTTCGTTACCGACGTTCGGTGCGGTTTCCACTTCCGATTGGCGCAGGTAAACCACCTCGGCCACGCTGTCGACCAGGATGCCGACCACTTGCTTGTCGGCCTCGATGATCACGATACGGGTGTTGTCGCTGACTTCAACCGTGTCCAGGCCGAAACGCTGGCGGGTGTCGATCACCGTCACCACGTTGCCGCGCAGGTTGATGATGCCCAGCACGTAGCTTGGCGCGCCTGGAACCGGGGCGATCTCGGTGTAGCGCAGCACTTCCTGCACGCGCATCACGTTAATGCCGTAGGTTTCGTTGTCCAGCTTGAAGGTCACCCATTGCAGGATCGGATCATCCAAACCTTGTGCGGACGCTGACTTGTTCATTCATCTGACCCCTTCAAATGCCGCTATCGACGGCGTGTGTGCAAGTGGGCCGCGCAACCGCACGGCCCTTATTGTTCAATCAACTGCGTTTGTTCTGTGGCATCGCCTTCACCGCACCGCTGGCGATCAACTCGGCCAGTTCGGCGACATCCAGCAACGCGCACATGTGTTCGATCACAGTGCCCGCCAACCACGGCCGCTGGCCACGGTGGCTGCGCCATTTGATTTCATTGGGGTCCAGGCGCAACGAGCGGCTGACTTGATGCACTGCCAGCCCCCACTCGTAGCCCTGCACGGAGATCACGTATTGCAGGCCCTGGCGAAAATCATCGCGGTAGCGGTCGGGCATCACCCAGCGCGCCGTGTCCAGCACCTTGAGGTTGCCGGCCTGGCTGGGCAGGATGCCGAGGAACCACTCTGGCTGCCCGAACAACGGCGTCAGCTCCTGGCCTTCCAGGGAATAGATCGAGCCCAGGCACACCAACGGCACCGCCAGGGTCAACCCGGCGACGTCGAACAGCAGGCACTCGAACGGCTCGGCAGCCCACGAAGGGCGACCGTCGCCCGTCACCGGTGGCGGCGTGATGCTGGGCGGCAGGTGCACGTCCACCAGCGGTTCGACCACCGGGGGCGCCACCACTGCCGGAGCGCTCGGCACCACGACGGGCGCCTCCACCCCCTTCGCATCCCGCGCCTGCTCTTCCATCACTGCCTGCTGGAATTCATCCAGCGGGCTGTCGGGCTCAACAGCAGGCTCAAGCACCAGAATCGGTTCTGGCAGTTCCTCGGCCGTCGCGTCCTGCAGCAAGGCATCCAGGTAGGATTCCAGTGCGAGTTGCGGCCGGGTCTTGAATTCGACAGGACGGTTCATCACGCCACCTGCGCCACAAGTTGTTGCGACAGCAGGTGCTTGAGCAACGCACGGTAGGCCAGCACGCCACGGCTCTTGCCGTCGAACTGCGACGGTGTGAGCCCGGCACGGCTGGCGTCACGCAGGCGCGTGTCCACCGGGATGTAGCCGTTCCAGATGGTGTCCGGGTAGGCATCGCGCAACACGCGCAAGGTACCGAGGGACGCCTGAGTGCGACGGTCGAACAAGGTCGGCACGATGCTGAACGGCAGCGCCTGCTTGCGCGAGCGGTTGATCATCGCCAGGGTGCTGACCATGCGCTCCAGGCCCTTGACCGCCAAGTGCTCGGTCTGCACCGGGATCACCAATTGCTGGCTGGCCGCCAACGCGTTGACCATCAGCACGCCGAGCAACGGCGGGCTGTCGATGATCGCGTAATCGAAGTCCTGCCACAGCTGCGCCAGGGTCTTGGCGATCACCAGGCCCAGGCCGCTCTGGCCTGGCGACTGGCGCTCCAGGGTGGCCAGGGCGGTGCTCGACGGCAGCAGGGAAATACTGTCGTTGCTGGTGGGCAACAGCAGTTGCCCAGGCAGATCCGCCGGCACGCTGCCCTTGTGCAAAAACAGGTCATAGCAACTATGTTCCAGCGCATCCGGGTCGTAGCCGAAATAGCTGGTCATGGAACCGTGGGGGTCCAGGTCGACCACGACCACACGCTTGCCCGCTTCGGCCAGCAAACCGGCCAAGGCGATGGAAGTGGTGGTCTTGCCGACTCCACCCTTTTGATTGGCAACTGCCCAGACTCTCATTCGGTTGGTTCCTCCCGGCGGGCACAGGCGCGACCGAGACATTGCATACGGCTGTCTCTTATGAACCTCCGACGCTGCCGAGCAAGTACGTCGTGCGCACATCTCCGGGTGA
>NZ_WKCD01000085.1:0-19726 GCF_021606625.1 Pseudomonas sp. PA-4-8C | reverse complement strand
CCCTGCATAACGCCGGTATCGTGGTGAGCAACCCGGCCACCATGGTGGGCCTGGGCGACCTGAAACAACCGGCGCCGATCCTGGCCACCCTGGGTTTCGTGCTGATCGTCGCGCTGGAAGCCCTGGCCGTACGCGGCGCGGTGCTGATCGGCATCCTGGCGGTGACCGTCGCCTCCATCGTCCTGGGCTTCACGCCGTTCATCGGCGTGACTTCGGTACCGCCGTCTCTGGCCCCGACCTTCCTGCAGCTGGACATCAAGGGCGCGCTGGACATCGGCTTGGTCAGCGTGATCTTCGCCTTCCTGTTCGTTGACCTGTTCGACAACTCCGGCACCCTGATCGGCGTCGCCAAGCGCGCCGGCCTGATGGGCAAGGACGGCCATATGCCGAAAATGGGCCGTGCGCTGATTGCCGACAGTACCGCTGCCATGGCCGGTTCCCTGCTGGGTACCTCGACCACCACCAGCTACATCGAATCGGCCGCAGGCGTGAGCGCCGGTGGCCGCACCGGCTTGACCGCCGTCGTGGTCGCGATCCTGTTTTTGCTGGCGTTGTTCTTCTCGCCACTGGCCGCCAGCGTGCCGGCCTATGCCACCGCGCCAGCCTTGCTGTTTGTGGCGGTGCTGATGAGCCAAGGCCTGGCCGAAATCGACTGGGACGACATTACGGTGGCAGCGCCGGTGGTGATCACCGCCCTGGCGATGCCCTTCACTTACTCCATCGCCAACGGCATCGCCTTCGGTTTCATCGCCTGGACCGCCATCAAGCTGCTTTCGGGCCGCTACCGTGAGCTGAACCCGGCACTGGTGATCCTGTCGATCCTGTTTGTGATCAAGCTGGGCTGGTTCAACGCATGACTTTCGACGCCGCAAGCTACACCGCTCAACTGCAAGACAAGGTCACGCGCCTGCGTGACCTGCTGGCACCGTTCGACGCGCCCGAGCCGCAGGTCTTCGACTCGCCGCTGCAGCACTTTCGCCTGCGTGCGGAGTTCCGCCTGTGGCGCGAAGGCGGCGAGCGCCACTACGCGATGTTCTCCCAGGAGGACAAGCGCACGCCGATCCTCATCGAAGAATTCCCCATCGCCAGCCAGCGCATCAACCAGTTGATGCCGCAACTCAAGGCCGCCTGGCAAGCCAGCGCTGCCCTGAGCCACAAGCTGTTCCAGGTGGAGTTCCTCACCACCCTGGCCGGCGACGCGATGATCACCCTGTGTTATCACCGCCCGCTGGATGAGCACTGGCACAGCGCCGCAAACAAATTGGCCGCTGAGCTGAATGTGAGCATCATCGGCCGCTCCAAGGGCAAGCGCGATGTGATCGGCCATGACTATGTGGTGGAAAAACTCGACGTCGGTGGCCGCACCTTCAGCTACCGCCAACCCGAAGGCGCGTTCACCCAGCCCAACGGCACGGTGAACCAGAAGATGCTCAACTGGGCCTATGAAGCGCTGGGCGATCGCCCGGACGATTTGCTGGAGCTGTATTGCGGCAACGGCAACTTCACCCTGCCGCTGGCGACCCGCGTGCGCAAGGTGCTGGCCACCGAGATCAGCAAGACCTCGGTGAATGCGGCCCTGAGCAACCTGGATGAGAATGGCGTGGATAACGTCACCCTGGTGCGCCTCTCCGCCGAAGAACTCACCCAAGCCCTGAATGAAGTGCGCCCGTTCCGCCGCCTGCACGGCATCGACCTGAAAAGCTACGAGTTCGGTAGCGTCTTCGTCGACCCGCCCCGCGCTGGCATGGACCCGGACACTTGCGAGCTGACCCGGCGCTTCGACAACATCCTGTACATCTCCTGCAACCCGGAGACGCTGGCGGCGAACATCGCGCAACTGCACGACACGCACCGGATTACCCAGTGCGCAATGTTTGACCAGTTCCCGTGGACGCACCATATGGAATCGGGTGTGTTGCTGACCCGCCGATAAACCTGCAAGGTAGGCGCGAGCTTGCTCGCGAAAAACGTCAACGATAACGCGTGCTTCCTGGATGAACGCGGTGCCTGTGGGTTTTTCGCGAGCAAGCTCGCTCCTACTGTTTATTCAAGTGTCTGTTGTCTCTGGGGGCTGCGGGGCTTCCTTGCGTGGCCGGCCACCCTTCTTGCCATTGGCGCGAGCCGCTGCGGATTTGGCCGCGCTGCTTTTGCGGCCATTGCGCGATGCCACCAGGCTGGTTGCCAGGTCCATCAGCGGCTGGCTTGTAGCGATCAACCCTGTGATCGAAACATCCAGGTCCTGCGCCTCACAGCTAATCGCCTTGCCACCGAACGTCACTTCCAACTGCTGGAAATCCTTCGCTGAAAACCCTTCGAACTCCGGCAGGCCAGCCACCGGCAACACGACGCGGCTGCCATCGCTGAAGCCAATGGAGAGGCAGTCGTTTTCATAACGTACGTTGCTGGCGTTGGCGTACAGGCGTTTCAACTTGCGCCCACGGGCGATTGCCTTGTCAACGTCGGCTTCAGTGAGAGGTACATAAGGTGTGACTTTGGCTTTTATGATTTTCATAAATTAATCCCCACGCAATCTGGCGCTCTTACCAGATTCAAAATTGTCCGTTGCGCTACGACGTCGTGCCTGGCGCTCGCGATGACGTAGACACCTTGTCGAATGACCAACCCCGGGACCAACTCGCCAGCGTCCCAATTCCAGGAATGATTCTCCAGGCAAACCGTCTGCAGTTTTTCCCACCAGATCCTGCGTGCCCGCGCCAAGTAGTGCCGCTGCATGATCGCCCCGTGTATCTCCTTCAGAAGTGCTATGGGCGGCCGCCTCCGTTCAGGCTCTACGTCCCACAACTCAACTTCCCCATCCAGGAAACTGAAACGAAACCGCGCATCCCATCCCTTGCCCCTGACATGCACATGGGGCGGGCAATGCTCATCCCTGATAAACACCGAAATGACATAGCCTTTGTAAGCGCCTACTCTCATCGTAACCCATCCGTTAGGTTATTTTCCGCCAGGTAACAATTTCCCTCTGCCACCCGACAACCGGCTCCTATTCCCGAAGCTGTTTCACAGATTAGTCACCACAAAAAACCCGGCGAATGCCGGGTTGTAACCACTCATGCCGAGGGTTGGAAATACCCGGCCAGCGCCCGCAAGTCCTGCTCGCTCAGCAACCCCGCGTAATACTTCAACTGAATACGCGCCAGCAGGTAGGCATGCCGGGCATTGGCCAGATCACGCCGGGCGGTGAACAGCTGTTGTTCGGCGTCGAGGACGTCGAGGTTGACCCGCTCGCCGCCACTGACGCTTTTTTGGGTGGCGGTGACCAGTGCCGTGGCGGATCTGACTGCCATTTCATAGGCCCGCACCTTGGCTGCGCCGCTGGTGTTGAGGTTGAATTGCTTGCGCAACTCCACCAACGTGGCAGCGGTTTGCGCGTCCAGCTCGTATTGGGCCTGGGATAGTTGGTTGGCCGCCTGACGGGTGGAGGCCGAGACCGAGCCACCGGCAAACAGCGGCAGGCTGACCTGGATGCCGACGCTGTTGGTGTCGTACTTCTGGTTGTAGCTGCTTTCTGAATCGGAATGGGTCTTGCGGCTGGTCGCGTACAGGCTGACCTTGGGCAAATGCCCGGCGCGCTTGCGCTCCACTTCATAAGAGGCCACGTCGAGCGCGTGGTGCTGGGACTTGAGTTCAGGGTTGTTGGCCATGGCCAGTTCACGCCAGGTTTCGAATCGGTTGGGCTCAAGCGGCGCGATCTCAAATGGGCGCGCCAGGGGCGCCAGTTCTTCAATTTGCAGCGGCTGGCCAACAATGGCCTCCAACTCACGCAAGGCACTGTCCTGGGCATCCACGGCTTCGATCTCTTCGGCCTGGGCCAGGCTCAGTCGCGCCTGGGTTTCGAGCACATCGGTACGCGTGCCTTCACCGCCTTTGAGCAAGCGGTCATTGAGTTGCAGGCGCTCGGCAAACGCTCGTTTCTGGGCACGGCTCAATTCGATGCGCTCTTGTGCCAGCAATGCCTGGCTGTAGGCGCCCAGCACCCGCACGGCCAGCTCCTGGCTCTTGCCGCGAAAACGCTCATCGGCCATCAACGCCTGGGCGGTGCCTTGGCGAAAACGCGCATAGGCTTCGTAATCGAGCAGCGGTTGCTGCAAGGTCAGGGCCGAGGCGTAGCTGCGGTAATTGCGGTCGCTGCTGACATTTCCGATTGCCGTGCTCTGGGTCACTTCAGACTCATTGCGCGAATTGTTGTAGCTCCATGACAGGTTAGGCAGCAATGCGGCCCGGCCGATCACGCGGTTTTCTTCACCGGCCTCGCGCTCCTGAATCGCCGCCTGAAAGGTCGGGTCGTTGCGCAGCGCCAAATCATAAACGTCCAACAAACCCAGGGCATACGCCGTCGGTGTGCAGCTTAAACAGAGGGTGAACAACAACGCCTTCATTCTTCCACCAGGGCCATATGGGTGCGGTCCAGCAAAGGTTTGAACAGGTAGTTGAGCATCGAGCGCTCGCCGGTCTTGACGAAGGTTTCCACCGGCATCCCCGGACGGATCTGCACGCCGTGCAGTTGCTGCATACCCGCCGCGCTGACCTGGGCCCGCAGCGTGTAATACGGCTCATCGGTGCGCTCATCGACCTGGCGGTCGGCCGAGACCAAGGTGACTTCGCCCGCCACCCGTGGCGTGGTGGACTGGTTGAACGCCGAGAACATCAATTCAACCGGCAAGCCTGGGTGCACCTTGTCGATCATCTGCACCGGCACCCGTGCTTCCACCAGCAGTGGCTCGCCTTCGGGCACGATGTCCATCAGCGTCTGGCCGGGTTGAATCACCCCGCCTTCGGTGTACACCTGCAGCCCCACCACCACGCCGGACGCCGGTGCGCGGACCAGGCTGTTGGCCAGTTCGAATTCGGCAGAGGCCAGGCGATTGCGCAAGTCGTCGCTGCGGGTGCGGGTCTCGGCCAACTGGCTGCGCAGGTCCTTCTGAAAATCTTCACCCAACTGACGGATGCGCAGGCGCAGTTCCAGTACCTGGCGCTGCAACTGGCCGATACGGCCAAAATCCTCAGCGATGGCACCGTCGATTTGCGCGTACAGCCGCTCGCTGTCGAGCAGGCGATTGCGCGGGATATAACCCTCACGCGCCAACTCGCGCAGCCCCTGAAGCTGCTCATTCAACGCCGCGCGCTGCAAAACCTTGCTTGCCTGGGAGGCCCGCGTGCCGCGCAACTGCGCTTCAAAGCCAGCGATAGTTTCACGCAGGCCCGCCTGTTCGGTAGCCAGTGCCTGGGCACGGCTGTTGAATAGCTGGCGTTGCAGGCTCAGGGTGTTCGCGGCGTCGGGATCGGCCAGCAGCTCGGGGCTAAACACAATGGTCTGCAAGCCTTCACTCTCGGCACTCAAGCGCGCTTCGCTGGCCAGCGACGCCAGGTATTGGCTGCGCAATGACTGCATCTGCCCGCGCAACGGGGTTTGCTTCAACCGCAACAGCACCTGGCCCGCGCTGACCCGGTCACCGTCACGCACCTGGATACGCTCGATGATCCCGCCCGCCGGGTGCTGCACCGTCTTGCGATGCCCCGACACCATGACCTTGCCCGGCACCGCCACGCCCTTGTCCAGCGGAGCCAATGCCGCCCAGCCGAGGAACCCGGCAAAGCCGCCGAGCACCAGCCACCAACCCAGGCGTGAGTATTTTTTGTCATCCAGCGCCAGCACGTTAGACGGGTCACTGAGCAAAATGGGCTTGCTCTGGCTCATGCGGGTTTTCCTGCACCGAGGCGGTAGCTCATGCTCATGGTCGAGACCGGTTTGTTTGCCGCAGTTTTTTGCCGCGCCTCCAGCACTCGCGCCGTGGGGCCGAAGGCCTGCATCTGGCCGTCCTTGAGGATCAGCAACTGGTCGGTGAGGCTCAGCACGTTGGGTTTGTGGGTAATCAGGATCAAGGTGCGGCGCTGCTGCTTGAGCTGGGCAATGGCCTGCAACAACGCCTGTTCGCCCACTTCGTCGAGGTTGGCGTTCGGTTCGTCCAGCACGATCAGTGCCGGTAACCCATACAGCGCACGCGCCAGGGCCACCCGTTGCTTTTGCCCGCCGGACAAGCCCGCGCCGCCCTCCCCCAGTTGCGTGTCGTAGCCCTGGGGCAGTTGCAGGATCAACTCATGCACGCCAGCCATCTGCGCGGCGGCGAGGACGGTATCGGCCTCCACCGCTTCAAAACGCGCGATGTTCTGCGCGATGCTGCCGGCGAATAATTGGATGTCCTGGGGCAGGTAACCGATATGCGGGCCGAGTTGTTGCTTGTCCCACAGGGCCAGGTCGGCGCCATCAAGGCGCACCTTGCCGGCCAAGGGTGCCCAGGCCCCCACCAGCACCCTGGCCAGGGTGGACTTGCCGCACCCCGACGGGCCGATAACACCGAGTACATCCCCCGCCGGCAGGCTGAAACCCAGGTTTGCCAACGCCGGACGTCGGCTGCCGGGCGCGCAGGCGCTGATCTGCTCCACGCTCACCTGGCCCTTGGGCACGGGCAGGCTCATGCGCACCGGCCGCGCCGGGTTGTCCTGCAGCATCAGCGACAAGCGCTCATAGGCCAGGCGCGCCGAACCCCATTGTTTCCACACGCCGATCAACTGGTCGATGGGGCTGAGCACACGTCCCATCAGGATCGAGCCGGCAATCATCATCCCCGGGGTGATATCGCCCTGCACCGCCAGCCATGCGCCCAAGCCCAGCACCAGTGATTGCAGAGCCAGGCGCACGCCCTTGGACCACGCGGTGACCATCGCGGTCTTTTCACTCGCCAGGTTCTGCTGCACCAGAAACGCCTGGTGCTGGCTGAACCAACGGCCGCGCAAGGTAGCGAGCATGCCCATGGCTTCAATGGTGTCGGCATTGCGCAGGTTGGCCGTGGCCTGCTGGCTGGCGCTGATCGACAGTTGGCTGGCCAGGGCCATCGGTGCCTGGCTGACATAATGATTAGCCCAGGCCAATGCGATCAGCAGCAACGCCCCACCCAATGCCAGCAGGCCCAGCCAGGGGTGGAACAGGAAGATCACCAGCAGGTACACCGGAAACCACGGCGCATCGAAAAAGGCGAACAACGCCTGGCCGGTGGCGAACTGGCGCAAGGTGGTCAGGTCGTGCAGGGCCTGGCCCGCCGCCTGGGTACCACCCTTGAGTTGGGCTTCATAGGCGGCGTCGAATACACGCTGGTTCAAGCACATGTCCATCTGCGTGCCGAGGCGAATCACCACCTGGCTGCGCACCCACTCCAGCGCGCCCATCAAGCCGAAGAGGCCGAGGATCATCAGCGTCAGCATCAGCAGGGTCATCTGGTTGCCCGAGGCCAATACGCGGTCGTACACCTGCAACATGTACAGCGCCGGGGCCAGCATCAGCAGATTGATCACCGCCGAGAACAAGCCAATGTTGAAGAAGGCGCTTTTATAGGCGGTGAGTGCAGCCAGCATCTCATTCGCGCGCTTGGCACCGGGCCGAGTCATGAAGGGCATCCCATTGAAGATTCAAGCAAGGGCCCGCCCGGTGCGTTGACAGCACCTGTGGCGCGCCCACAGAATTTGCAGCCGCCGCCGCCCTGGCCTGCAAGCACTCGGGCGGCGACGGTGTTTGAGCAAGGCCGATGAAAGAGCGATCTTTCATCGGCTTTTTTGCATCAGGCGGCCAAGGCGAAGTCGTGCGGCGCGTCCTGAATACCCACCAGCCCCACATCGGCAGCTGCAAATGCAGCGGGCTCCTGATGGGCCACACCGGCAGCGGCCAGTTGATCGAAGGTGGAGTTGACCGACAGGCTTGGGTCGATGCCCTTGAGCAGGGTGTCGATGGCCGAGGCCAGCGCCGAACTGTCGCCACTCATCAGGCCGTACACGATTTTGTGCACCTGGCCATCGCGGCCTTCGGATTGCAGGCTCGACAGGCCCAGGTTGGTGAAGCTGACTTCCTGGTTGGCGATGGTGTAGCCACCGCTGCTCGCGCCGCCGGCGAGGGTATCGCCCAGGGTCAGGCCGTCGAGCGAACCCCACAGCGTGTGGGTCGGCGGATTGAACAGGGTGTAATGCAGGCTGCCTTCAGCCACCACCGCCGCATCGCTGACGCTGCTTGTCACGCCATATTGGGTGCCGTCGAACGGCCCCGGGTTGAAACCACCGGTGTTCACACCCTCTTTCACCGAACCTTCACGGTGGTTGAGATCACCAAAGTAAGCCGACCAGTCGTTCAGGTATTGGGCGACGGTGCTGGCGGCGTAGGTCGTGCTGTATGAAATAGAAATGCTCATGCAAAACTCCAAGTCATTGGGTGGTCACTCCCCAGCAAGCCGGTGCCTGCTGTGGTTTTGCCCGTCACAGGGCAAAAGCGGTCAGAACTGATATTCAACGGTGCCCTGCACGGTGCGCCCACGGCCCAGGGTGAAGGCCAGCACATCCCCGAGCGGCACCAGGTAGGCGCGGTCGGTGACGTTTTCCATGGCCAGGCGCAGGGTCAATTGGTCGGTGGCGCGGTAGCTGCCATACAGGTCGTAGACGGTGTAGGGCTTCCAGTCAGCGGGGTAGACGCCGGTTTGCGAGGTGGTTACCCCGGCGGCGCCCTTGACGTAGTAGCCGGCGCTGTAGCGGGCACGCACACCCACGTCCAGCTTGCGCTCAAAGAACCGCGCGCCCAGCGTGGCGGTGCCGCGGTCCATGGGCATGTGTTCGGAGGAGCCGAGGATCGCGCTGCAACCCACGCCGGCATTGGCTGCGTCGTCCGGCACCATCGCGTCCACCGGGGCACGGTTACCCGGGCGTTTCTGGGTCTTGGTCACGCCACCCAGCCACGCGGTTTTGCTGCAGAACTGATTGCTGCCAAGCATGCGCGTGTAGTTGAACTGGCCGTAGGCAAAACCGGCGTCGTAATCGAGTTGGTATTCAAGCCCCCGAAAACGCGTGGTCTCCAGGTTGTTCACATAGGCCGCACTGCCGATATTGACGTTGCCATAACCCGGCGGCTGCACGCCCAGGGCCATATAGGAAAAGTCATCGACCCGGGTGTTGAAGTAGGACACCTTCATGCCCATGCGATCATCGGAAAACAGCAGGTCTTCCTTGAGCACATTGAAGCCGACTTCCCACGCCGTGGACCGCTCCGGCTTCAGGTAAGGGTTGGGGAAAATCGACTCCGAACCGCCGCCGTGGGGCCGGCCGCTGACCATGGTTTCGGTCACTGCCGGCGGGCGCCAACCCTTGCCATAGGTGGCGAAGAGTTGCAGCCAGTCCACACCCGGCTTGACCGACAAGCCAAACGTCGGCGAAAAACGGCCCTCCTCGCGATCCACATCGTAAGTGGTGGGCACACTGATCTGGCGAGTGGTGCCGATGATGAAGGTACGGGTGTTCAAACCGGTATCGCCGCGCAGCCGATAACGGTCATAACGCAAGCCGGCGTTAAGGTTCAGCCAACCGTCGTAGTCGAAGTCCAGGCGCCCGAACAGGCTGCCCATGGCGCGATCACCTTTGGGCGTGATGCTCTCCGCCGCCGAGGCCGTCAGCGCCGAGCCCGCCTCTACCCCCTGGTTGGAGTCCGGCCGGACCTTGTCGTAGAAAAACTCCAACCCATAGTTGGCCTTGAGGGTGGCCAGTTCCGTCAGGGCAAAGGTCGAGATGTTCTGCGCCTGCGCGCCGTAGGTATTGGTTTGATAGGTGACGTCGTACGCCTTGCTGATACCCCGGGCCAGGGTGGATTGGTCGTTGCGGGTATCTACATGGTAGAGCTTGGCCTTGAAGTCGATCAGCGGGTTGTCTGGCGCATAGCTGTAATCGAGCGCGAAGTTCTGCGCCTTGACGTTGCTGCTGCCGAGCTTTTCCCATAACTGGGGCTTTTCGGCGGTCATCATATTGACGTCGTCGTAGTCGACCTCGGTGACCAGGTAGCTCAGTTGCAGGCGCTGCTCAACCGGAAGATTGAGCCCCAGCTTGAGCAAGCGTGAACGCATCACCGAGCCCGAATAGGCAACGGTGGTGTTCTTGATCCGCTCCTCACTGGCCGGCATGTACGCCGCGCCGCTACGCAACTCGCCAATGCTGCCCCGGGTGCCGGGGTTGTAGTCGCCGAGGTGACGCTCGCTGGCGGCCACCAGCATGTCCCAGACATCGGTGCCCACGGCAAACGCCGAACTGCCGATAAAGTGCGTGCCGTTGCTGCGCCCACCCAGCCCCGAGGTGAGCCGAATGCGCCCGCCGATTTGCTTGCCATCCTTGAGCAGGTCAGCGGCTTCCAGGGTGCGGAAATTGGCCACCCCGCCAATCACCCCCGCACCGCCCTGGGTGGAGGTCGCGCCCTTTTCGATCACCACCTCGGACAGCAACTCCGGGTCGACATACAGCGTGCCATTGCGTTGCTGGTGACCACTTTGCTGGTAATTCTGGCGCATGCCATCGACCGACATATTGACCCGGCCATAGTCCTGGATACCGCGGATATTCACCGACAACCCTGGGTCTTGCTGGCTGACGGCGGAGTAGACGCCCGGCGCCTCTTCCAGCATCTCGGCGGCATGACGCGGCGGGTTGCGATCCAGCTGTTCGCGCCCCACCACACTCACCGCGCGCGGCGTTGAATACACCCAATCCTGCGGGTGCAGGCCGGTGACCGTGGTGGTGGCCAAGGCCAGGGCACCGGCTTGTTGTTCCACCCGAGTCAGGGTGACCTGGCGATCGCCGGTAAAGCGATACTCCACCGGGGCGGCACCCAGCAGGCGGCCCAGGCCTTCCTGCACGTCAAAGCGCCCCTTGAGCGCGGTGCTGCTCAGCCCGTGCAGGCGCTGGCTGTCGAACAACACTTGCAGGCCGGCCTGGTCAGCGAAGGCCAGCACCGCACTGCCGAGGGATTGCGCAGGGATATCGAACGTCAACACGGCGGACTGAGCCGTGGCAGCTGGAGGCTGCGCATAGGCCGGTACGGCCACGGCGGACAACCCCAGGTGAATGGCCAGGGCTAAGCGGCTGCCGGTGGTACGCCCCTTGGTGAGTGCTGACATTGGTGGTGATCCCTGCGCTGAGCATTTTTTGTTTATGCGAATACTTCTCACCTAGCAAGACGTGCGAGGCGCGGGAAGTCAGTAATATTTTTTGCAGGAGCGAGCTTGCTCGCGAAGAACGTCAACGAAAACGCGGTGCCCTGGTATTTTCGCGAGCGAGCTCGCGCCTACAGGGGCATCGGTTTTTAACGGGGGAAGGTCAGTAGATCAGGCTGAGGCCAGCCAGCTCCAGGCGTTGCACTTGAAGCTCTTGGGTCAGGGTGGCCAGGGCGCTGTCGAGCATGTCCAGGCGGAAGACGCCGCTGACTTCGCGCTCGCCCAGGTCTGCGTTGGCCAACACCACCCGCCCGGGGCGGTAACGGTTGAGTTGCTCGATGACCTTGGCCAGCGGCTGCCGGTCGAAGATCAACACACCACGGCGCCAACTGGTGGCGCGATCCACATCAAACTGATCCAGGCTGACCACCCCGTCCTGGGGGCTGTAGCGCGCAGCCTGGCCCGGTTGCAGGACCTGCTCGGCAGGGCCGTTTCTGAGTGACGCCGGCACTGACACTTCGACGCTGTGTTGCAGCACACCGACCCAGGCCTGGCTCTCGCGTTCACGTTCGACCACAAACCGTGTGCCCAGCGCCCGGGTCTGGCCGCCGGCACTGTGCACCACGAACGGTCGGGTTTCTTCGCCGGCCATCGGTGCCACCTGAAAAATCGCCGCGCCCTGGAGCAGGCTGACGCCGCGCTGTACGCCGTCGTACTCAAGGCGAATGGCGCTGTCGGAATCCAGCTCCACCACGCTGCCATCGGCCAAGTGCACCGTGCGCACTTCGCCTTTGTGGGTGACGTAGTCGGCCTGCAAGCGCAGCAAGGCATCCGGCCCGCGTACCCAGCCGATGCCCGCCGCCACCAGCACCAGCGCCACGGCGGCCGCACGTTGCCACGGCCTTCGACGTTTGGCGCGGCGCAAGGGTATAGCGGGCGCGGGCGGGCGCTGTCTGTATACAGCCTCGTCCTTGTGCACCTCGCCCAGCGCCGCCCAGGTCTGCTCGGCAAACCGCAGGGCCGCTTCGTGGCGGCTGTCGCGGGCGATCCACTGGCGCAGTTCGGCTTGTTCCTGTTCGCTCAGGGCACCGGCGTGCAGGCGCACCGCCCACTCGGCGGCCGCCTCGGTAATGCTGTGCTGTTGCGGTCCCTGGCTATTCACGTGTGAATCTCGAATTCTCGTTATATAGACGCTGTGACGTCTGGCCTGGCGTTTTTCGGTAATTCATTCGTCGGATGGCGTCACCTCGCCTTCCTGCAAGCGCTGCATCACATAGGCCAGGGCCTTGGCCAGATGCTTTTGCACGCTGCTGTCGCTGATGTCCAGATGCCGGGCGACCTGAGCGTGGGTCATGCCTTCGATACGGTTCAAGCGGAAAATCTGCTGGGTGCGCGCCGGCAATTCCGAAAGCGCCTGCTTCAATGCCTGCCGCTGTTGCTGCGCCATTGCCTGAGCCTCCAACCCGGCCACGTCATCTTCAATCTCGGCCAGCGCCTCGTGGGGCACGGTGTCGGTCTTGCGCCGTGCTTCCTGGCGAATATGGTCGATCAGCAGATTGCTCGCCGTTCGATAGAGATAACCCTGGGAGTTGTCGATACGCTCACCGGCCGGTTTTTCTGCCAGGCGCAGGAAGCTCTCCTGCACCAGGTCTGCGGCCAATTGCGGGTCCCGTACTCTGCGGGCCAGATACCCGCGCAGCGTATCGGCGTGCTTGAGAAACAGGCCCTTGAGATCCACGTCCGACAAACCGACTCCCTGGAATGTTGAGGAAACAGGCGGGCATCTTAAGCGTTGTCGAGAATGATTTTCAATTGATATCTAATCCGATTGAGCCTAGCGTTTGCCTTGATTAAACGTTCGATCACCGAACAGATCCGCAGCCATCCATTGACCAAATTAACCAACCAGTACATTTTGACTCCACAACCAATAAGAACTGTGGAGAAGCCTCTATGCCGCCCATCGTGCTGGTGCTCAACGGCCCCAACCTCAACCTGCTCGGCACCCGCGAGCCTGCCACTTATGGCCATGAAACCCTGGCCGACATTGCTGCCCTGTGTGGGCGCAGCGCCGACAAACTCGGGCTGACCATCGAATTTCGCCAGACCAACCACGAGGGCGAATTGCTCGACTGGATCCACGCCGCCCGCAACCGCTGCGCCGGTATCGTGATCAACCCGGCGGCCTGGACCCACACCTCGGTCGCGATCCGCGATGCCCTGGTGGCCAGTGAAGTGCCGGTGATCGAAGTGCATTTATCCAACGTGCACGCCCGTGAAGCCTTTCGTCATCACTCGTTTGTGTCGCCAATCGCCAAGGCCGTGTTGGCCGGGTTTGGCAGCCATGGCTACCACCTGGCCCTGGAACATTTCAGCCATACGCTGAAGGGACGCACCTGATGAAACCACGCATTCTCGCCGGCCTGATCGGCGCCGGTATCCAGGCCTCACGCACCCCGGCACTGCACGAACAGGAAGGCGACGCCCAGGGCTTGCGCTACCTGTATCGCCTGATCGACCTGGAGCCGCTGCATCTGGACCTCAGCGCCCTGCCGGAACTCCTGCGGGCCGCCGAGCTGATGCACTTCACTGGGCTGAACATTACCTACCCGTGCAAGCAGGCGATCCTGCCTCTGCTCGATGAACTCTCCGATGAGGCCCGGGGCATTGGCGCGGTCAACACCGTGGTGTTCAAGGACGGCAAGCGCATTGGCCATAACACCGACTGCCTGGGGTTCGCCGAAGGCTTTCGGCGCAACTTGCACAACGTGCCGCGCCACCGCGTGGTACAGATGGGTGCCGGTGGCGCGGGTGCGGCGGTGGCCCATGCACTGCTGGCCGAGGGTGTGGAGCAACTGAGCCTCTTCGACGTCGACAGCGCCCGTGCCCAGGACCTGGTGGATAACCTCACCGAGCATTTCGGCATCGGTCGCGCTCAGGTTGGCAGCCACTTGGAAAACGCCATGGCCGAGGCCGATGGCCTGGTGAACACCACGCCGATGGGCATGGCCAAGTTGCCTGGCACGCCGGTGCCAGCGCAGTTATTGCGGGCCGAATTGTGGGTAGCGGAAATCGTGTACTTCCCACTGGAAACCCAACTGCTGCGTGACGCTCGCGCCTTGGGTTGCCGTACCCTGGACGGCGGCAATATGGCGGTGTTTCAGGCGGTGAAGGCGTTTGAGTTGTTCAGCGGCGAAGTGGCGGATGCAGACAGGATGCTGGCGCATTTCCAGAGCATGAATACCTAGGGATGCAACCCCATCATGATCGTTCCCACGCTCTGCGTGGAAACGCCTCCCGTGACGCTCCGCGTCACGACTTTGACAGCAGACGCAGAGCGTCCATGTCGGCATTCCCACGCAGAGCGTGGGAACGATCAGTTCTCAGGCTTGCAGGTAGCGCAACACCGACTCGCAAATCATCTCCCGATGGCGCTGCTTGATCGCCTCGTCCGACAGCTCGATCTGGAAAATCTCGCTGAAGGTGTGCCGGTTGGACACCCGATAAAAGCTGAACGAGTTGATCAGCAAGTGCACATCCAGCGGCTCCAGCCCTTCGCGAAACAGCCCCAACTCAGCCCCGCGGCGCAAGGTCTCCCCCAGCCCTTCGAGGATTTTGCTGTTCATCGCCTTGATGGTCTCGGTGCGCTTGACGTACTCGGCGTTGTGGATATTTTCGATGCTGACGATGCGCACGAAATCCACGTTCTGGTCGTGGTGATCGAAGGTGAACTCCACCAACCGGCGAATCGCCTCACGCGGCTCCAGAGCCGTGAGGTTCATGCGCGTTTCGGTGTTGCGGATATCGCCGTAGAGCTTCTCCAGCACCTCGACGTATAGCTGCTCCTTGCTGCCGAAGTAGTAATAGATCATGCGCTTGGAGGTATGGATGCGCTCGGCGATGGCGTCCACGCGTGCGCCGGCCAGGCCCTGCTGAACAAACTCGACAATGGCTTCTTGCAGAATATTTTCGCGGGTCTTTTCCGGATTGTTCTTGCGACTCTTGCGCGGTGTGTCTGACACAGCGCAGAGGTCAGGGGTCAGGGTCATGGTGCGCTCACGGCGATTGCTTGGGCAGGCCCGATTATGGGCCGAGGCGCTCCCCGAAGGAAGCACCCGCCCTGCCCTTATAAACGGGCCTGGCGCGCCGCACCGCTGCGTGACTTGGCCATCGCCGCCAGACGCACCGCCACGTTGGCTGCGCCGTAGCCGGCATAGCCGTGCTTACGCTGGATGATCTCGAAGAAAAACCGCCCTTCGAACGGTTCGGTGTACACATGAAACAGCTCACCGCCCTGAGCGTCGCGGTCGTACAGCACGTTGTAGTACGCCAGCTCGCTGAGGAACTCATCGTCGAAATCGAAGCGTGCCGCCAGGTCGTCGTAATAGTTGAGCGGGATATCCAACAACGGCACACCGGCCTCTTTGGCCCGGCGTACCTCGGCGAAAATATCCGCACAATCGAAGGCAATGTGATGCACGCCCGAACCGCGATAGCTGGAGAGCGCGTGGGAAATCGCGGTGTTGCGGTTTTCGGAGATATTCAGCGGCAGGCGGATCGAGCTGCAACGGCTGCGCAACGCCCGGCTTTTCACCAGGCCGTAAGGGTCGGGCAGCACCACTTCGTCATCGGCTTCGAAATCCAGCAGGCTTTTGTAGAACAACACCCAACTGTCGAGACTGTCGGCCGGCAGCGCCATGGCCATATGGTCGATGCGCAGCAAGCCGCCGCTGGCGAGTGCGGCCGTTTGCAGGTTGAAATCGGTGTCGTAAAGCCCGCCTTCGCTGGGATCGACCAGGTAAATCAGGCTGCCATCCGGCGCCCGCACGGCGGCCAATTCCAGCTCGTTGGGGCCGACCAGGCCGCGATAAGGCTGGCCCTTGTAGGCCACCGCCCGCTCCAGGGCCTTGGCACTGTCCTTGACCCGCACCGCCGTGGCACACAACGACGGGCCATGGGCCTCGAAAAAGTTATGGGCAAAGGAATAGGGTTCGCAGTTGAGGATCAGGTTGATATCGCCCTGGCGCAACAGGCTCACATTCTTCGAGCGATGCTGGCCGGCCTTGGCGAAACCCAGGCGCTCCAGCCAATTGCTCAGCTTGGCACCGAGGCTTTCATCCACGGCAAACTCCAGGAACTCGATACCGTCGTACTCGCTGGCCGCCGGGGTTTCAAACAGAATGTCCACTGGCGCAGCGGGCGCTTCTTGCGCCAGGCGCTGGCGGGTTTTCTCTTCCAGGTACAGCAACGAGCGCAAGCCATCCGCCGCATTCGCGCGGGTGGGCGCGGCGCGGAAACCATCGTTGAAAATTTCCAGGGACAAGGGCCCGCTGTAGCCACTTTTGATGATCGGCGCAAGAAAGCCCGCCAGGTCAAACTCGCCCTGGCCTGGGAAGCAACGGAAATGCCGGCTCCACTCCAGCACATCCATGGCCAGGATCGGTGCGTCGGCCATCTGCACGAAGAAAATCTTGTCGCCCGGGATCTGGGCGATGGCACTCGGGTCGCCCTTGAGCGACAAGGTGTGGAAGCTGTCGAGCAATACACCGAGGCTTGGGTGGTCGACTTGGCGCACCAGGTTCCACACCTGCTGCCAGGTGTTCACATGCTTGCCCCAGGCCAGGGCTTCATAGCCGATGCGCAGGCCGCGCTTGCCCGCGTGTTCGGCCAGCAGGCTCAGGTCATCGAGCAGAATACGTTCGTCGCCCACGCTGTCGGCCGAGGCGTTACTGCACACCAGCACCAGGTCGGTGCCTAGCTCTTGCATCAAATCGAATTTGCGTTCGGCGCGCTCCAGGTTGCGCGCCAGGCGATCGCGGCGGCAGCCTTCGAAATCGCGAAACGGCTGGAACAGAGTGATGGCGATGCCCAGGTCGGCGCACATCTGCCTAACCTCGCGCGGGCTGCCGTCGTAATACAACAAGTCGTTCTCAAAGATCTCCACCCCATCAAACCCGGCGGCGGCAATGGCTTCGAGTTTTTCCGGCAGGGTGCCGCTCAAGGACACAGTGGCAATAGAACGTTGCATGGAAGACTCCCGGCAATTGTTGTTTGTGGCAAATTATTCGCCCCCAGCCTACAGGCAGCAATTAAAATGTACGAACCGGTTAGTTTTTGGTGCGATTATCGAACACTAAGCCCCTTTGGCGAATTGACGACTTTTTAACCACTGCGCACCATCGACCGGGCAATTCGTTCACGTAACAAAGACCCAGAACACACCATAAGAATTTCAAAAAACGGGTACAAACCTCATGCCTCTGCAAAATCCAGCCCTGGCCGCGCGCCCGGGCAACCCGCACGCCGGTATCGGCGACAAGATCCGCGGTGCCCTGGCCGTGGGTAAAACGCGCTGGGGCATGCTGGCCCTGGTGTTCTTCGCCACCACCTTGAACTACATCGACCGCGCCGCCCTGGGCGTGATGCAACCGATCCTCGCCAAGGAAATGAGCTGGACGGCGATGGACTACGCCAACATCAACTTCTGGTTCCAGGTCGGCTACGCCATCGGCTTTGTGCTGCAAGGCCGCCTAATCGACCGGGTTGGCGTCAAGCGCGTGTTCTTCTGCGCCGTGCTGCTGTGGAGCCTAGCCACCGGCGCCCATGGCCTGGCCACTTCGGCAGTCGGCTTTATGGTCTGCCGGTTTATTCTCGGGCTGACCGAAGCCGCCAACTACCCGGCCTGCGTCAAGACCACACGCTTGTGGTTCCCAGCGGGTGAACGTGCAGTGGCCACCGGCATCTTCAACGCTGGCACCAACGTCGGCGCAATGATGACGCCGATGCTGCTGCCGTTGATCCTGCACGTGTGGGGCTGGCAGGCGGCGTTCCTGTGCATGTCGGCACTTGGCGGTATTTGGCTGGTGCTCTGGGGCTTGAAGTACTACAACCCGGAAGACCACCCCACCGTTAAACAATCCGAATTGGACTACGTGCAACAGGAAGTCGAACCGGAACAACCCCGTGTGCCGTTCAGCCGCATCCTGCGCATGCGTGGCACCTGGGCCTTCGCCCTCGCCTACTCGCTCACCGCGCCGGTGTTCTGGTTCTACCTGTATTGGCTGCCGCCGTTCTTGAACCAGCAATACAACCTGGGCATCAACGTGACGCAGATGGGCATTCCGCTGATCATCATTTACCTCACCGCCGACTTTGGCAGCGTGGGCGGTGGGATCCTGTCGTCGTTCCTGATTGGCCGTGGCATGAATTCGATCAAGGCGCGGCTGTTGTCGATGCTGCTGTTCGCCTGCTGCATCGTCGGCGTGATCATGGCGGCCGGCTCCAGCCAGCTGTGGGTCGCGGTGTTTGCCATCTCCCTGGCCATCGGCGCGCACCAGGCCTGGACCGCCAACATCTGGAGCCTGGTGATGGACTACACGCCCAAGCACATGATGAGCACGGTATTCGGCTTTGGCGGCATGTGCGCGGCCATCGGCGGCATGTTCATGACCCAGATCGTCGGCCACATCCTCACGGTGACCAACAACAACTACACGATCTTGTTCACCCTGATCCCGGCGATGTACTTCATCGCCCTGGTGTGGATGTACTTCATGGCGCCGCGCAAGATCCCCACCGTAGACGTTTAACTAACGCCGCCGCTGCTGCCAGGCAGCGGCCAACCCGCTCATGCAGATCACCCCGATACCCACCACCGTGGTCATATCGGGGGTATGGCTGAACACCAGCCAGCCCAACAACCCCGCGAACACGATCTGGCAATAGCCAAACGGCGCCAGCAAGGCTGGCGCCGCGAAGCGGAACGCCTGGGTGAGCATCAAGTGCGCGGTCATCCCGCAGGTGCCCAGCGCCAGCATCATCACCGCATGCCACAGCGTCGGTACTTGCCAGAAGAACGGCACCATTGCACTCATCACCAGGGTGTTGCACAGGCCGGCGAAGAAGTTGCTGGTGGTCGGGCTGTCGTATTGGCTGAGGATGCGCGTGAGCAACTGGTAGAAACAGAAGAACAACGCCGAGCACAGCGGCAGCAATACCGCCGGGGTAAACAACTCGCCGCCGGGGTGGATGATGATCACCACGCCGATAAACCCGCAGATCACCGCCAGCCACTGGCCACGGGTCACGTGCTCACCCAGCAACGGTACCGACAGCGCCGTCACCAGGATCGGCGCCAGGAAGTTCACCGCCGTGGCTTCGGCCAAGGGGATGTAATGCAGCGCCGTGGTGAAGAACAGGCTGGTGCCCAACAGGCATAACGCCCGCACCACCTGCATGCCCGGCCGCTTGCTGCGCAACACGCGCAGGCCCGATTGCGGCAGGAAGATCCCGGCCATCAGCAAGGTGTGCACCATGTAACGCGCCCACACCACCATCACGATCGGGTAAAACCCGGCCAGGTATTTGGACAAGGCGTCGTGGCTGGAGAACAGAAACGTCGCCAGCACAATCAGCAGGATGCCTTTGAACGGATGGTTGACGCCGGAGAGCGGGGTACTGACAGTCATTGAATTCTCTTGTGTGGCGAGCGGGACGCTGAGCACTGAACCAAGTAGCGCTCAACCCGGTAATCTAGCAGCCGGGCCGGAGTCTGCCCCAAGAGCATAACCAAACACCGGGCGAACAGCGCACTAAATCGATGGATCCGAGTCCAACGCTGCACGCTCGCCCCGGCGTTGCACACTTTTTAACCAAGGCCTTGCCGCTATGAAAAAAATCCTCTTTGCCCTGTCTGCCCT
>NZ_WKCD01000084.1:0-19856 GCF_021606625.1 Pseudomonas sp. PA-4-8C | reverse complement strand
GTGATCGGCCTGACCAAATCAGCGGCCATCGAGTACGCGAAGAAGAAAATCCGCGTGAATGCCGTCTGCCCGGCCGTGATTGATACCGACATGTTTCGCCGCGCCTATGAGGCCGACCCACGCAAGGCTGAGTTTGCCGCAGCCATGCACCCGGTCGGACGCATTGGCAAGGTTGAGGAAATCGCCAGCGCCGTGTTGTACCTGTGCAGCGATGGCGCAGCATTTACCACCGGTCAGGCCCTCGCGGTGGACGGCGGCGCGACGGCGATTTAGGACGGCAGGTCGCGGGGCATTCGAAAACAGGGCCAGGTGCTGTGGGGCGTTTCCATGGCGGGCAGTGGGCTGTGCTCGAATATGTTTCACTAGGTAAATAACCCAATAAAATCAATACTTTAATAAAAGTTGGCGACCGGTTTTACCGGGCTTCTGTGCTTAACTGTTAGGGGTTAACAGACAGTTGAAGTGAGTGGCTCATGGATTTAGGGATCGATCAACAAGCCCTGGTACCGGTTGTTCAGCAGATCGTCAGCGCGGTGGCAGAATGGATTCGCAAGGAGGGGGTGAGCCCTGGCACACGCTTGCCGTCCATTCGCCAATTGGCCCTCGATAACCTGCTGAGCCAGGCCAGCGTGATCGAGGCATTCGAACGATTGGCGGCCCAGGGGTTGCTGGCCCCCCGACATGGCTCGGGGTTTGTGGTGGCGTCACCCACAACGGTCCACGAAAACCATTGGTATGAAGGGGCCGAACAGGGCTGGGGTGCATTCACCGATGGCCCACTGGGCCAGCTGAAGCTGGGCTGCGGCTGGCTACCCGACACCTGGCGCGAAAGCGATGACATCAACTACGCGATCCGCGAACTGAGCCGTACCGACACCGGCGGCCTGTTCAACTACAGCACACCCTTGGGGTTGCCGACGTTGCGCGAACAACTGCTCAAGCGCCTGACCCAGATACACGTGCCCGCTAGCCTGGAACGTATCCTCACCACCCACGGCGCCAGCCATGCCCAGGACCTGTTGATACGCACGCTGCTCAAGCCTGGTGATGAGGTGGTAGTCGAGTCCCCAGGGTATGGCAACCTCTATCGCCAACTGGCCTTTCAGGGGGTTACGCTGCTGCAAGTGCCGCGCACCCGTGGTGGCCCCGATATTCCGGCATTGGAAGCGCTGCTGCACACCCACCGGCCCAAGTGCCTGTTCATCAACAGCCTGTATCACAACCCCACAGGGACCAGTTTGAGCCGTCCGGTGGCGGAGCGCTTGTTGGAGTTGGCACGCGAGCGCGACTTCCTGATTATCGAAGAGGACGTTTACGGTGACCTGCAACATGCCAGTTGCACACGCTTGTCAGCGCTGGCCCATGATGACCGGGTGATCTATGTGTCGAGCTTTTCCAAGACACTGAGCGGTGCCCTGCGCGTGGGTTACCTGTGTGCCAATGCCGCGATCATCACGCAATTGGCCCAGCTCAAGACCCTGACAGGCATCGGCACCTCACGTTTTGCCGAAGCCATGGTGGCGACGTTGTTGAGTAACGGCACTTACCGTAAGTGGGTGCAGCGCCTGCGCAAGCGCCTGAACGCGCAGATGGCCGCGACGTTGCAGGTGCTGGAGGATGAAGAGTGGCAGGTATTTGCCGCACCCGCAGGTGGCATGTTCCTGTGGGCGCGACCGGGCTTGGCCGACCCTTTGCGATTGCAAGCCTGCGCCCAGCGCCTCGGTGTGTTGCTGTCGCCGGGGGCGTTGTTCAGCCCCACGGGTGAGCGCAGCGAATGGCTGCGCATCAATGTGGCCTACGCGGCTGACCAGCGCGCATTGACGCTGTTCCGCGCCATGGGCGCGGCAAGATCGACCTCGACCATTCTGAAAACGACGCACATGTAGCTTTTTGCCATTATTGCGGCGCCAGCGGCTTGTGCTCAGTGCCTCGGGGTTGCGAATCTCGCTGCTTGTAAACCTGGCTTATGGCATTTGCCATTGCAAGAGGATCAAGTGCAATGATTTCGGGCGTGCAACGACATTTCGCCAACCTCGGTATGGCAAAAAAACTCGGCTTGGGTTTTACCCTGGTACTGCTGCTGACGGCCCTGGTGGCGGCCATCGGTGTGTGGTCCCTGCAGACCATCGGCCAGCGCTTCGAAGGCCTCACGTCGATGTCGACGCTTAACAGTGACCTGCTCAAGGTGCGCTTGATCGAACAAGACTATGCGCTGCACGCCGACCCCAAGGCCGTTGATGCCCTGCATGTCAGTGTCGATGCGCTGCTGGCCCAGGCCACGCGTCTCAAGGCTCGGTCCGCCAGCAACGAGCGAGTGATGGGCGACGTTGAACAAGCCTTGGTCGCCTATCGCCAGGCATTCGATGAGTTCGTCGAGTTGACCCAGACCAAAGACCTCGCCCTGGAAATGGCCAGTTGGTCGGTGTCCAGCGTGGCCAATAACCTGGATGTGCTGCAAGCCGGGCTGGCGGATGACGGTGCCTATGGCCTTAAGGAAAGCCAAGGCAAGGAGGGCGCGGAGTTTATCGAGCAGGCCGGGCAGGTCAGCCAGGTGTCGCGCCTGATGTTGCAGGCCATGAACGAGGCGCGGGTACGCCTGGACCAGAGCCGCAGGGCAGACGCAGAGGACGTCGGGCAGGGCAAGATCGAGCAAGCCGACCAGGCCCTGGCTGAAGTCGAGAAACTCAAAACCACGGTCAAGGACCCCGGCTACCAGACCGTGCTCAATGAAGTCGCCGGGCATATCGCTTCGTTCAGTGAAAAGCTCGGCGAATACACCGCGCTGCTGGCCCAGGAAAAAGTGGTCTACACGCAATTGCATGACCGCGCCGAGCAAGTGGTGAACCGGGTCAACCAGGCGTATGCCGCCGAAGACCAGTCCATGCAAACACAGTTGCAGCACAGCACGCTGTTGATCATCGGTTCATCTGCTCTGGCACTGCTGGTGGGTTTGATCGCTGCGTGGGTGATCACCCGCTTGATTGTTGCGCCGTTGCGTGCGGTGATCGCCGTGGCCCAGCAGATCGCCTCGGGTGACCTGAGTGGGCGCATGGAGGTCAGCCGGCGTGATGAAATCGGCCAGTTGATGCAGGCGATGCAGCAGATGGGCAACAGCTTGAGCCAGATGGTCAGTGGGTTGCAGGCGGGGATCGAACAACTCGCCAGTTCCGCGCATTCGCTGTCCAGCGTCACCGAGCAAACCACCGCCGAAGTCAGCAGTCAGAAAGACGAAACCGAGCAGGTCGCCACGGCGATGAACCAGATGATCGCCACCGTGCACGATGTGGCACGCAATGCCGAGCAGGCGGCCCAAGCCGCGCAGACCGCGGATGCCAAAGTCGATAGCGGCCAGCAGGTGGTACGCATGAGCCTGCAGCGTATCGAATTGCTGGCCACGTCCAGCAACAGTGCCAGCGCCAGCATCGAAAGCCTCAGCGCGCAAATCCAGAATATCGGTACCGTGTTGAGTGTGATCCAGAGCGTGGCCGAACAGACCAATTTACTGGCCTTGAACGCTGCGATTGAGGCAGCGCGTGCCGGTGAGCAGGGGCGTGGCTTTGCGGTGGTGGCCGATGAGGTGCGGGCACTGGCCAAGCGCACCCAGCAATCGACCGAGGAAATTGAACGGCTGGTCAGCACCTTGCGCAGTGCGGCGCAGTCCTCGGTGCAGCAGATCCAGCAGAGCGGCGAGCTGGTGAAGCTGGCGGTCAGTGATGCGCTGGAAACCGAAGGGGCCCTGGGCAGCATTGCGGCGGCCGTTTCATTGATCCAGCAGATGAACCAACAGATCGCCGCCGCCGCCGAGGAGCAAAGCTCGGTGGCCGAAGAGATCAACCGCAGCGTTACCAGTATTCGGGCGAGTGCCGATCATTCGGCGTTGAGCATGCAAGGCAATGCCGCCTCGAGCATCCAGTTGGCGCAGTTGGGCGCGCAACTCAAGGGGATGGTGGGGCATTTCCGCCTTTGATCGCAGCCAAGGCGCTGCGATCTGAGGGCAGGGCAATCAGCCGTGGTTGGCGAGGAAGGTCAGCAGCGCCTCGTTGACGAAATCCGGGTTCTCGCGACTGGAGATATGCCCGGCTTCAGGGATCAGGATCAGGCTGCAGCCGATCAGCTCGGCCATTTCCTCGGATTCTGCCGGTGGCCGGGGTTTGTCCTGCTCGCCGCACATCACCAAGGTTGTGTCGGAGTCCAATCCAGGTAATTGCGCCAGGATGTCTTCGCGGCTGAAGATCAGGCGGCCCAGCGGCACGATACTGTCCAGCAAGCGTTCTTTGGGGAAGCTTTGCAGTGACTGGCGAAAATCCTGGTACAGCGCGGATTCGCGATCAATGTTCGGGCGGAAGAAGATCGGTGCGATCACATCCAGCAACGGTTCGGGGATCGCCCCGGCGTCTTCAATCATCTTGAACAGCGAGAAATAGTACTGGCGCGTTGCTTCGGGTTCGGCCCCGAGGTAGGTGTCCATCAGCACCACGCTGTTGATGCGCTGGGGAGCCAGCAGCGCCAGGCGTGCGCCCCACATGCCGCCGACCGAGAGGCCCACCAGGTTGGCCTGTGCGATGTCCAGGTGATCCAGCAGTGCCAGGGCCTGGCGGGCAAGGTCATCCAGGGAATGGGTGAGTGCTGGCAACGGGCCGGACTCCCCGTGGCCCCACAATTCGGGGACGATTACGCGGTATTGCTGCGACAGCGCTTCAATCTGCGGCGCCCACATGTCGCTGGCCCATAGGTAACTCGAACCCAGTAGCACGACGGGGCCGGCGCCCTGGTCGATATAGTGCAGCGGTTGTCCATCAATCACGGCGACAGGCATAACAGGCCTCTAATTTCACGGAGTGAGGGGCACTTTTTTACGCTAGTCGGAGGCGGGGGGATAGGTGCACATTGATGGCATGTGATGATTTGGGCGCTGTGGCAAGCAAGCTTACTCCCGCGACGGCCCGCCAGCCGCCGCTTATCTTCCGAACATCCCCTCACTTCAAATGTGGGAGCTGGCTTGCCTGCGATGACGGCCTGCCAGCCGATGCTTGCCTACCTGGCACCCCACAATCGAACTGTGGGAGCGGGCTTGCTCGCGAAAGCGGTGGGTCAGCAACATCAATGTTGCTGGGCCGACGTCTTCGCAGGCAAGCCAGCTCCCACCTTTGATCTTCGTTGCTTTGAGCATTGCGCTCGCGTTGCCATCAATCGTAAATAGCTTTCTTCTTCCACTCGGCGTCAGCGTCAACAACTTTCAAGCCCTCGGTCAACTCGTTGACTTCGTCCTCGGCAGGCTGGCTGTTGGTCAGCACTGTGGAGTTGGCGCGCGCCAATTGGGACTCCAGCAGTTGCAACTGGGCGCTGTAGAGCACCGGCTCCGGCTGTTTGCGCAGGTACTGCACGCCGCGCTCGAACGCCAGGCGAGCCTGGCCGGGTTGGCCTTGCAGCAGGGCGTGCTGGCCGAGGTTGTTGAAAAACTCGATGTGCAGCAGCACCAGGATATGCCGGATTTCCTTGATCCAATGCTTGGCCTCGTTGGTCGGCAGGAAGCCGTCCTGGGCGGCGCGGGTGACTTGGCCGTGCAGGGCTTCGAGCAAAAAGCGCACGTCCTTGGCCTTGGCTTCGGTCTGGATCGGTGCCGGCGGGTTGGCCACTGGAATCGACTCGCCTTGGGCGATCAGCGCATTCAGTTCGGTGATACGCGCCTTGAGTGGTGCGCTGGACTTGTTCAGGTTCAACAGGCGCTGGTTGACGTTCAGCTCCAGGCGAGCCAGCAACAGCTTGAGCGCTGGGGTCATCAGTTGGCCGGGGAAGGTCTCGGTGATTTCACCGCAGCGACGCAGCCGATCGTTAAGCTCGATCTCGGTGCGCTTCTTTTCCAGCTTGTTGTTTTCCACCACGTGGTTCATGTAGCCAATGGCGATCAGTATTACGATCCCGGCTATTACCAGCAGGGTGATCATGAGTGGTGTCACCGGTGTGACCTCTTTAATAGGGTGTGCTGTGGAGTGTAGTGACTGGGTCATCCGGCGGATAGGACCGATCGACCAGTTGCCCAGGTGATTTCTTCTATATAGGCAGGCGTTGTCTGAATGGATGCACATTGCCATCATTTGCCTGGGTGAACTATAGCGCCTTGTCGAACGCCAGAATATAGGCGCCAAGGCTCGGACGGTACCAATGCCCGCGAAGGCCGTGAAACCATGGCGAAGTCATTGATTTAAATAAATTTATCCTTGGGGGTTGACGACCTTTCAATCCATCCATAGAATGCGCGCCACTTACAGCGTAAAGCACACAGCGAAACGCGGTAGGGAGTGAATGTTGTACGTGTGTCCCCTTCGTCTAGTGGCCTAGGACACCGCCCTTTCACGGCGGTAACAGGGGTTCGAGTCCCCTAGGGGACGCCATATGCGGGAATAGCTCAGTTGGTAGAGCACGACCTTGCCAAGGTCGGGGTCGCGAGTTCGAGTCTCGTTTCCCGCTCCAATTTACAAGCAGTGTGGCCCTCGGGCGGCATTGAGTGAAACCAGGACCAAGTCTTCGGACAAGGCCTCTGGGCACTGGAACACACACCATGTGTTTCAGTAGCGTGTCCCCTTCGTCTAGTGGCCTAGGACACCGCCCTTTCACGGCGGTAACAGGGGTTCGAGTCCCCTAGGGGACGCCATTTGCGGGAATAGCTCAGTTGGTAGAGCACGACCTTGCCAAGGTCGGGGTCGCGAGTTCGAGTCTCGTTTCCCGCTCCAAGTTATGATCTACAGACATCTACTGACGTCTGTAAGTCGTTGAAAAGAGGGGCTTCGGCCCCTTTTTTCATTCCAGCGAGCGCCACGGAAATCCACCCACAGCCAGCCTTTTTTAGGCGCCAATCTAGGCACAGGAATACGGGTGAGACGGCTTCCGGATAGTTGCTGGGGCTGAGCGGGAACCATGACGAGCATAGGGCCTAAGTCATCACTTAGGAGCCTCGAAATGGCACTCTCTGATCTGACCGTCCGGCAGGCCAAGACCACCGGCAAACGCTACACCCTCTACGACAACGACTGCCTGAGCCTGATGGTCTCTGCCGCAGGCGGCAAGTCGTGGATCTTCCGTTACTGCTGGCTGGGCAAGCAAAAGCGCATGTCCCTGGGCAACTATCCCGCCCTCAGCCTGCGCGAGGCCCGCGCCGAGCGGGACAAGGCCCAGGTTCTGCTTGCCAAGGGAATTGATCCCCAGATCGAACGCGACCAGCGGCGGCACGCGGCCAAGCTGGCAGGCGAATACACCTTCAAGAACGTCTTCGACGCCTGGGTCGAGCATCGCCGCAAGGAACTCAAGGAAGGCCGTCAAAGCACGCTTTCGCAGATCCTGCGCATCTTCAACAAGGACGTGTTGCCTACCCTGGGGAAGATGTCGATCTACGACATTCGCCGGCCCCAGCTCGTGGGCGTCGTGGCGGCGATCGAGAAGCGCAAGGCGTTCACCACCGCCGAGAAGGTCCGCACCTGGTTCAACCAGATGTTCCGCTATGCCCTGGTCATCGCCGAGGGGCTGGAAGTCAACCCTGCAGCGGACCTGGACGTGGTGGCCGAGCCCAAGCCCCCGGTGGCCCACAACCCCTATCTGCACCTGCCCGAGCTGCCCGAGTTCCTTCAGAAGCTCCGACGCTATAACCCCCGGGGCTGGCAGACCCAGCTTGGCGTCCGGCTGCTGTTCCTGACGGGGGTGCGCACGGGCGAGCTGCGCCTGGCCGAGCCTGAGCAATTCGACCTCGACCGCGGCTTGTGGATCATCCCGCCGCAGGTCGTCAAGCAACTCCAGGACGAAATGCGCAAGGCCGGCAAGCGGCCGCAGGACGTGCCGCCCTACATCGTGCCCCTGTCCCTGCAGGCCATCGAGATCGTGCGCTATCTCTTGGGCGTGATGCGGCCGGCGCAGAAGTACCTGTTGTCGCACCGCAGCGAACTCAAGAAGCGCATCAGCGAGAACACTCTCAACAAGGCCGTGCAACTCATGGGCTACGAGGGGCGCCTGACCGGCCACGGCATCCGCGGCACTATCTCGACGGCACTCAACGAAATCGGCTACCCGAAGATTTGGGTGGACGCGCAGCTTTCGCACTCTGACCCGAACAAGGTCAGCTCGGCCTACAACCACGCCAAGTACGTGGAGCCTCGGCGTCGCATGATGCAGGACTGGGCAGACCGTCTCGACCTGCTCGAACAGGGCGAAGTGGAAGCCGCGAGCGCGCACCTGACCATCCGTATCGACGGGGTGCCGGCGATGGCGGAAGTGGAGGAAGCGGTGGGCGCGGTCCCTGCGGTGGCCGAGCCCACTGTCGCTGGTGTGCCGCCCGTGGTGGCCACGCCCATCGTCGTGACCCCGAACAGCGGTGGAATCACGTTCCAGCGGCTGTCGCAGGTGCCGCCGCCTCCGGTGCATGCCCCGGAGCCGGAGGTGTCCGCCATCCAGCGCGAGCGCGAAGAAATGCTGGCCATCTACGAGTCGCCGAACAATCTACCGGTCCCGCTGTTCGGCAAGCTGGCCGGGAAGTCCAAGGACCAGATCAACCGCGAGCTGAAAGCCGGCAAGCTGCTGTCCATCAGCTTGGGCAATCGGGGGCAGCGGGTTCCCGACTGGCAACTGGTGCCGCTCAAACACAAGCTGGCCCAGGTGCTCATGAACCAGTGCCCGCACGCGGATTCGTGGGATCTGTACCGCATGCTGACCCAGCCTCACCCCGACCTGGGTGATCGCGCGGCTATCGATGCGGTCACGCCGACCAACGTGCCTGCGATCATCCGGGTCCTCATGGGCGACTACCAGCGCCATGAGGATGCGCACGAAGTCATTGCCATGCGGCCCGTCCCCGAGAATGTGCGGCTGAGCGTCCGTCGGCTGGTGGATAGCGCCGCGGTGCTTGAGGGGGCTTAATCCCTGCTTCAACCTATGGCCAGGGTCATGGCCCCGGCCATAGGGGTGTCATTGCGTGGTGGCGTCAGCCCCGGTGACTTGCAGCGCTCTGCGCTCGAATCGCTCCGAAACGGAGTCGGCTTGCGCGTGGGGCCGCTGCAGGTAGGTCACGATTTCATAGGGGCCTTCGGCGAGGGGGCGCATGGCGATCCCCCACCCATGGGCACGCTCGATGCACGATCGCGCAGATACTCCGATGCCGTAGCCCGCCGCAACCCATAGCGCCATCATCTCGAAAGAAGTCACCCGCTGGATGATTTTCTGAGCCGTCGGCATGAGAGAGGCCAGCATCTCATCGAGCAGGGAGCAAGTCTCCGCCTGCCAGCGGTAGATTGGGTAGTCCTGAAGATCGGTGATGGTAAGCATCTCCTGGTCGATCAGGCGGAACTGCGGCGGCATGGCCACGGCCATGTTCTCGGTCCACAGGGGGTGCGTGATGAGGGCCGGGTCGCTGCCCCCGTGCGATGATACCCCGACGTCGTAGCGGCCCTCGTGAAGTCCCTCAAGCAGAGCGTCACCTGCAACCTCATGAAAGCTGAGGATGACGCCTGGTTCTTCCGCGCGTTGCCGTGCGAGAAGCGCCGAAAGTTGTGCTGAAGCTACGCCTGGCGCTACCGCGAGCCTGAGACGGGGGGACGGGCTGGTGGCATCGTGCATAAGAGCCCCCAAGAAGAGAATTGATCAAGAAAACAAGGCGACATGATAAGCATGAGTTAAATTTGACGTGGTTAAATTTTAGTCATTGCTCGACGCTTCTGCTAATGCAGAAGCGTACTGTTCAACGAGGTCGTCCCCCAGGCACAACCCGATATGAAGCCGAGCCAGCCCTGGCTTTCGGTAAAGCTGTGCGCGCGTTTCGCAAGGATCAGAAAGTTGCCCAAGAGGAGTTGGCTGCGCTGGCTGGGATCGAGCGTTCGCATATGGGCAAGATTGAGCGGGGGGAGCACATGCCCTCCTTGGCCGTGATATTGAAGGTCGCCACTGCGCTCAAGATCAGTGGCACCGAATTGATGGCTGCAACGGAGCGCAACATGAGCTCCGCTGTCGAGTCTTGAGGCTGGCGTCGAGGCGTTAGCCGCCCAAACCTTCGCGTAGGCGAATGATAAATCGCTCCAGCGAGACCGGCACATCGTCACGGTCAGGTCGAAGCAGGTAGGTTGTGATGATCGCTGACTCCACGGCCAAGGGGCGGATCACGACGTCCGGTCGCTGGCTGGCCGGAATCTTGGTCGCCGCTATAAAGCCGACACCGTAGCCGGCGCCGACCAGCGTGAGCATCATGTCCAGAGAGGTTACATGCTCGACGACGTTTTGCCGGTGATCGAGAGGCCCAAGGAGTCGCGCCAGTTCATGGCAGTAGCCCTCGCAAACCCGTGGGTCGCACAGGACGAGCGGATGGCCACCAAGTTCATGGAGAGGAACCTCCTTGTGGGCGAGCAGCTCGTGCCGGGCTGGAATGGCGATGACCAGTGGATCTTCCCAGATTGGCTCAGCAATGATGCCCTCGCCCACATTCGCGGTGTGCGCGAAGCCGAGCATGAAGTCGCCTGATCGGAGGCCACGGAGTTGGTCAGCCAGCGGAACTTCGGATAGACGAACCTCCAATTCCGGTTCTTCTGCACGGCATTGGGCGAGAAACGCTGATAGTCGAGGGTCAAGCGCTCCGTCGGATACAGCTATGCGCAGGCTGCCTCGCATTCCGGCTGCTACAGCTCGGACGTTCTCACGTGCCTGCTCCAATATGGAGAACAGGCGCCGGGTATCTTGCAGGAACGCAGTTCCTGCGGCAGTTAGCTTTGTTCCTCTGCGGTTTCGCTCAAAGAGAAGAACTCCTAGCTCTTCCTCCAGTTCTTTGATTGCACGTGATAGCGGTGGCTGCTCAATATGCGAACGCTCGGCGGCCTGTGTGAAATTCAGCTCTTCTGCCAAAGCGATGAAGTAGCGAAGGTGTCGCAATTCCATGAGCAATGTTCCTATTCAGACGCCCCCAGACCTCTTTCTGTTGGCTGTGCTTTATCTAGCGTTCAAGAGCCCAGTCAATCTACGGCGCTAAGGTTCAATCTTTACGATGTCACCAATGTCCTGTGCGTATGCGAGTGCATAGCGGTGCAGATGCGGATCCACCGTGAGCAGCTTGTCCAACGTCGATGAGACCATGCGTGCGAAAGACCGCGACGTCACGCTTTCGCCGTCATGGAATCGCTTGTCCTGGCGCATGTACGCCAGGTATGGTGCAACCAGATTCACCTCGCGCGCGCCGAGCTCGCGCGCGGCATCAGCGGCAAAAACCAAAAGCAGGAACTGCTGATCAGGATGGGTCAGCGTGCAAATCAGATCCACGTCCTGGCCGGCAGGTTCGCCATGCAGTCGGACAAAGCTCTCGCCATCGGGGAATCGGCGCGTTTCGATGCGGCCGACATCGCTGCCATATGTCTGCGAGAGACGTCGGGCGAAATCTTCGTTGCCTGGAATGGCAAGAGTGAGTCGTTGCATGCAGTTGTCTCCTTTCTCAAGGGGTTGTCCTTGGTCGCTTATCGAAACTCGGGAGCTTGGTCGGAGTCGGTGCTTCAACCAGACGTGTGCCGACGAATAACGACGGGATGGCCCGTGTTGAGTCCAGGAAGGAACTGATCTGCATCAGAATTTCCGTCCTACAGTGATCGTTCCGTAGACCGGGATTTCGTCTTGCCCCCGGAATTCGCGTGTGCGGTGGTAGCGGGCTATCGCGATGCGCCAATTGCCATGGGTCATCGCGACGCCGTAGCCGACATCTGCCACGAGTGACCGTTTATCAACGCTATGGCTAGACTTGAAGGTATTGCCATCCAGCGTGATGTCGTGCAAGACCCAGCGGGCGTCGAGTGCTACGAAGAGGTGTCCGTTCCAGTTACCTGCAGCGGTCGTGCGCACGGGCGAGGTATTTTCTCCAGCCGGCCGCAGCGGTGCGGTGCCTAAATCGTCTGGCAGGCGCAGGCCATAGCGCAATTCTCCCCCGACATTCGCGTAGGTGGCGAAATTGCCGAAGCTGCCGCCCCAGTGGCGGGTGAGGTCCCAGCTCCAACCGCTGACGTTTTCTTGCCTGAAGACTCGCGTTCGGCGTTCGTGCAGCAATTGCAGTACAGGTTCGTCGCGCAGTTGGTGTCTCCAGCCATTGAATTTGTCCACTCCGATGGTGTCATGCCACCAGTTCTGGGTTTGCCTGGCCAGGGACGAGGGGCCTACAACGCCGATACGGATTTGTGAGGTGCGCAGCGTATCGCCGCGCCGCGCGTTGTAGCCAAGGCTCAACATCATTGCGCCTGCGAAAGGGCGGTCGTCTTTGATCAGATCGCTGCGCGTTTTGTCGCTCGGGGTATACATCATCTGCCCGAAGCCGATAGTCATGTTCTGTTCGTCGAAACCCTCGGGTTGCAGCACTGTGAGAAAACGATTCAGCCCACGGACGAGACGCGGTAGGCAAGGGTCATCGCGATAGTCCACAAGATTGGGGGAGACCCAACTGACGAGAAACCCGTTGGAGTACCCTTGATCTTGTCCAATGCCGCCGAACATGTCGTTGTCGATCCGCAGATTGAGCGTTCCAGTTGCGCGGAGCGGGTTGTCCTGTTGGCAGGACTGGGCCTGTGCGGAGACGCTCAGCAATAGCAGCACCAAGGAGGTTGCGATTCTGAGCCTCCGTTCAGCGGGGTGGGTGGACTGAAATTTCGTCACGCTGGCGTGGCACTCGGCCCAGGGGACGCAGTCGCAATGACTGATTGGGGCTGGCGCACCAGCATCACGGGAACTGGTGCTATCCGAGCGAGTTGCTCGGCATCGCTTCCCAGCAGCAGCCGGTCCACGCCCCGGCGTCCGTGGGTGCCCAATACGACCAACTCGCATCCGGTGGCCAGTGCCTGCTGTGCGATGAGCACCGAGACGCGCTCTCCCTTGCTCTCCAGAAGCACGGTCTCTACCGCCAGGCCTTCCTGCCTCAGCGGGAGTGCCGCCTCGTCAAGCAGCTTCTCCCCGGCTGCCAGGAAGCCTGGCCTTACCTCTTCAATGTAGATTCTCGGCCTTTCGAAGCCGTTGCTATGCTTCATCTCCTCGATGATGTGCAGCAGGATGATGGTTGCACCACTTAGGCGCGCCAGCACCGCAGCGTGGTGGAGGGCCAAATTGGCGGTGGGACTTCCGTCGAGCGGAACCAGGAGTCTTGAGTACATGAATGTCTCCAGTTATCAGAATAGGGCCTGTCGAACAAATATTGCGTGTACGGGCAGCAGCCGCCGGGGGTATCGGATTATTCAGCTGCGCACATATTCCCCCGGGGCATCGCAAATAGTGGGGTATCCATTGGATTCAGACCCCATGAGCGGAGGCGCAACAACATCACCGGAACGCTCCTGGAGCCATGCTGACCATGCCGGCCACCACGAATCTAGATGCGTCTGTGCAGTGGCTTGCCACTCGTCCGGCGCCATGTACCCCTCATTCACGGCGCGCGTATGGATTTGATACTGGCGCTTGCCTCGGCCAGGCTCGCTCACGATGCCGCCGTTGTGCCCTCCGGTGGTCAATACAAAAGTCAGTTCGGCTGAAGACAGGAGATGCAGCTTGTAGACGGAGCGCCACGGCGCAATATGATCGGAGGCAGTGCCGACGCAAAACATCGGTACGGTGATGTTTCCCACTGAAACCGGACGACCCAGGACGGGATAGCGCCCTGCGCTGAGATCATTATTCAGGTAAAAGCGTCGGAGATATTGCGAATGCATCTTCGCCGGCAGGCGAGTCCCATCGGCATTCCAAGCCATCAGGTCGGTCATTGGCCGACGATCGCCCAACACGTACTCGTCGATCATGCGAGACCATACAAGATCGTAGGCGCGCAGTAGCTGGAAAGCGCCACTCATCTGGCTTGAACTCAAGTAGCCTGTTTGAGCCATACTGGCCTCCAATAGCGCCACCTGGCTCTGGTTGATGAGAAGGCCAAGCTCGCCTGGCTCGCTGAAGTCCGTCTGCGCAGCCAGCAGGCTTACGGACGCCAGCCGCGTATCGCCATCGCGCGCCATGGCCGAGGCCCCAATAGACAGCAATGTCCCGCCCAGGCAATAGCCAGCCGCGTGGATTTCCTGCTCGGGGACGATGGATGTCACGGCGTCCAGCGCCGCACGCAAGCCGAGCTCAAGATACTCATCCATGCCCAAGTCTCGATCACCAGCATCCGGATTTTTCCAGGAGATGCAAAAAACCGTATGGCCTTGTGCAACGAGATACCGTATCAGCGAGTTATGGGGAGATAGATCGAGTACGTAGTACTTCATGATCCAGGCAGGAATGATCAGTATCGGCTCAGGATGGACTTTCTCGGTAGTGGGCGTGTATTGAATCAACTCGATTAATTGATTCCTCAGTACGACTTTTCCTTCCGTCACCGCCACGTCGCGCCCAACGACGAAGTTCTCGGTTCCCGCAGGAGGCTCACCGGATAGTTGTCGGCGCAGGTCATCGAGAAAGTTGGACATGCCACGCGCCAGGTTGGCGCCTTGTTCTTCTATCGTTTTTTTCAGGACAACGGGGTTAAAAAGCGCAGAATTGGTCGGCGATACCATTTCCAGCCATTGCTTTGCGCCAAACGCCAATAGGCGTTCGTGTTGTGGATCAACACCCCATACACCTTGCGTGGCTTGCTCCCACCATTTGGATTGAATAAGAAAGGAACTGCGGAAAAGGTTGTAGGGCCATTGATCCCATGCCGGATCGTTGAAACGACGGTCATTGGTAGGTGACGGTTCAGGAGATGCAACTTCCTGGTCCGGACTGACCAAGCTCTTTTTCAGCAGAGACATCCATTGCTCAGACAAGGAGCCTGCAAAAGACAAAAGCTCCGATTGCTTTCCGGGGCTGTTCGCTAAATGGCTTGCCCAGTCCGTCCAAGCCAACAGCGACGATTCAGGTGAAATTGAGGACCAAGCCTGGGCCCAAGCCATATGCGCTTGCATATCCAGTGCTGGAACGATTGTCGATGAAGTATTACCTTTCCTGTTTTCTTTCAAAACGCATTACCTCAACTGCCATTCAAATAGATGAAGCTCCCTCGTTTGAACACGGGGGTAGTTGTGCTCGCTTGTGTTCATGCACAGCGGCACTCATGTCATCAGCGCTTTTGCGATGACAGTGTGTCGGCGTGCTAGATATGTCTCCGCCTACCGGCGCATTCCGTTAGTTCTTTCGCCTTAACCGGCCATCAGACTGATCACCAGTGCGTTCGCAATGTCGATGACGAACCCGCACACCAGGGGCACCACAATGAACGCCTCGCGCGCAGCACCATGCTCCCGAGTGACCTCCGTCATGTTGGCGATGGCGGTGGCGGTAGATCCCAGCGCAATTCCGCCGAAACCGGCGCATATCACTGCGGATTGGTAATCCCTGCCCATTGCCCGAAAAACGATCAGAAGAACGAATGCGATGACCAGGACGATCTGCACCAACATCGCCACGGTGATGAAGGCAAGCACGGGCTGCAGCTCCCAGAGCCTGAGGCCCATCAGCGCCATGGTCAGAAACAGGCCCAATGACATGTCGGAGATCAGGGCGATGCCTGGCTGCATGCTCGGCCAGTTCCATAAACGCCCGCGCCCACTCGGCCTCATCCAGTCGCCCACCATGCGCAGGAGAATGCCGGCTAGCAGACAACCCACAAAGGCGGGTAGCGTGACAGGGGTAAGTGCGACCAAGGCATTGATTCCTGAGCCCAACATCAAGGCGAAGTTCAGCCAGAGCAATGCCAACAGCAAGCCGTAGTAGTCCAGACGGGCATGCTGTTCATCGCTGCGCAGCGTGCCAATCTCCAGGGCGCTGTCCCCGGAGGCGCGAAGTTGATATCTGCGTATGAGCAGGCTTGCGATTGGGCCACCGATGGTGCAGGCCGCGATCAGGCCGATCATGTTCGCCGCCATCCCCAGTTCCTGCGCCTGAGCAATGCCGAGGGCTTCAACGAAGTAATCGGACCAGGCCAAGGTGGTGCCCACCCCGCCGGTCAGGGAAATGGACCCGACCATGAGTCCGGCACGCGGATCCAGGTCGAATGCGCGGGCCAACTCCATTCCAACGAGGTTCTGCAGCACCATGAACCCGATGGCCAGTCCCGACAGGATCAGCAAAGGGCGTCCACCATGGCGCAGCGTGCGAGCGTCGGTACTCAGGCCAATAGCGGCAAAGAAGTACAGCAGAATGACGTCGCGCGCTTCCAGATCGAAACTGACCGTGACCCCCATCCCGTAGTACAGGACGAAGACAACCAAGGCGCAAGCCAAGCCGCCCACCAAGGATTCCGGGATGCTGTATCGACGCAAGATGCCCGAACGCGCTACCAAGCCCTTGCCCACAAACAACAGCAGAATGGCGAGCGTGAATCCATGGAAGGCATCGATCTTCATCGCACCTTCTCCCTGTCCAGGCAGGACAGCGCATGGCTGGCGGCGATCCACTCTTCATTGGTGGGTTCGATCGCCACGATGACCTGGCTGTGGTCGCTGGAAATCGTCGCCGCGTGGCTGGCATTGGCGTCGGTATCCAGGGCAATGTTCAGAAAACCCAGTGCCGCACCGATGCGCTCGCGAATGAACGCATTGTGTTCACCGACACCTGCCGTGAACACCAGCATGTCCAGACCGCCCAGAACAGCAACCAAGGCACCGATCTCGCGCACGATGCGACGCACGTAGAGGTCCAGCGCCAAGCGCGCTCGCTCACCCGTTTCACCTTCATCGTTCTCGTGCCGGACAATGACGCGCGGCTCGGCCGAGATTCCCGAAACGCCGAGCAGACCGGACTCGTGATAGAGGACACGCCCCACTTGTTCCAGTGAAAGCTTCTCGATCTCCATCAGGTAGAGCACGGCGCCTGGATCGAGCGCACCGGTGCGGGTGCCCATCATCAGGCCGTCAAGCGCGGAGAAACCCATGGTGGTGGCGACGCTTTTGAGTCCTTGCATGGCGCACAGGCTGGCGCCACTGCCCAGGTGGGCAACGATGGTGCGCCTGCGCGCCGCGTCGCCATGGCGTTCGGGCAAAGCCTCAGCCATGTACTCATACGACAGGCCGTGAAATCCGTACCGGCGCAGACCGCGCTCCCATGCGGCGTAGGGCAACGGCAGGAGCTGCTCGAGCTTGGGGATGGTGTGATGGAAGCCGGTGTCGAAGCAGGCCACCTGAGGCAGCTCCGGCTGTTCGCGCAGCAGAATATCGATGGCTTCCAGCGCGAACGGCTGGTGCAGTGGCGCCAGCGGGATGTATCCCTGCAGATCGGTGAGCACCTGGGCGTCCACCCGCACTGGCTCGAAATACCTGCTGCCACCGTGGACGATCCGATGAGCGACCGCACCTATCCGGCGGCCGTCGAGCCGCTGACTGACGCGATCGCGGATGATGCGCAGCGCGGCACGATAGGGATGTGCCGTGTCCAGTTTGATCGGGAACGGCGCAACCCCGGTCTCTTCGAAATCCGGATCGGCGCCGCCGATTCCCAGCACTTTGCCATTCCACAACGCCTGGCGAGGCAGTGGCGTGGCCGAAGGGTCGAATACCGCAAACTTGATGCTGGATGAACCGCAGTTCAGTACAAGGATCAGTCCGTGCCCGGGGCGTCCGGAGCGGGCCGTGGTCGCATCCATCATGTCGTCCTCTTTTTGCCCGGCCACGGTGACGTCGCCACGGTGTTCGGATATGCCTGCACGCTCATCGTCGTCAGATTCAGCGTGCCGTATAGCCGCCGTCGGCGATGAGCTGGGTGCCCGCAAAGAAGCTGCTTCCTTCCGATAGCAAAAACGCCACGGCATGGGCGATTTCGTCCGGGGTGCCCAGACGGCCGATCGGATGCAGGCCAACAGCCTCCTGAAGGGCCGATTCGTCGAGGAAATCCAGGATGGGCGTCCGCACGTAACCGGGATGGATCGAGTTGATCCGGACTCCCTTGGCCGCATAGGCCAGCGCTGCCGAGCGGGTCAGCCCGGTAACAGCGTGCTTGGCTGCGACGTACGCTGGGTTTCCTGCATCGCCGACCACCCCCAGGATCGAAGAGACGTTGACGATGGCGCCGCCACCCGAACGCAGGATGGCGGGAATCTGATGGCGCAGGCCATAGAACACGCCGTTCAGGTTGATATCGATTACCCGGCTCCAGGCGGCAGGATCCAGTTCCCCCACTGGGCTCTGGTCGCCACTGATACCGGCGTTGTTGACCGCAAAATGAAGGCCGCCGAACATATCGACTGCGCAGGCCACAGCAGCCTGAACCTGGTCGATGCGTGCCACGTCGGCCACATTGGCCACGGCTTGGCCGCCATCGGTGTTGATGAGCTTGGCGACGCGCTCGGCATTGTCGGCACTGACATCCGAGACGACGACACTCAAGCCGTTACTCGCAAGAAGTCGCGCGATGGCCTCGCCAATGCCGGATCCTGCACCGGTGACCAGGGCTACGCGGCCAGAAAATGAGTACTTCATAGTGTTTCCTCCAATGGGGTGGATACGTTGCTGATAAGTCGATTCACGGGGGTGACAGCCGATAGTGGTGCGCCAGCATCAGTGCAATCGCGCATGAGGCGATGCGTGTATCGCGCGAGTCGGCGCGGCTGGTCAGAATGACCGGCACTTTCGCTCCGAGGACGATTCCGGCGCTGGCTGCGCCGCCCAGGAATATCAACTGCTTGGCAAGCATGTTGCCGCTCTCCAGGTCAGGCACGACAAGGATGTCGGCCTGCCCGGCGACCTCGGAGACGATCCCCTTGGTGCGCGCAGCGGCGATGGAGATCGCGTTGTCGAAGGCCAACGGCCCGTCGAGCAGGCCGCCAGTGATCTGGCCGCGATCGGCCATCTTGCACAGCGCCGCCGCGTCGAGCGTGGCCGTCATCGTCGGGCTGACCGTCTCGACTGCGGCCAGGATTGCGACCTTGGGTTCGCGCACGCCGATCACCTGCGCCAGCTCGATGGCGTTGCGGATGATGTCTGCCTTCTGTTCCAGAGTCGGGGCGATATTGATCGCTGCATCGGTGACGATGAACGGGCGCGGATAGGCCGGTGTCTGCAACAGGAAGCAATGGCTGACCCGGCGCTTGGTGCGCAACCCCGCTGCTGCCGAAACCAGCGCGGACATCAGTTCGTCGGTGTGCAGGCTCCCTTTCATCAGGGCTTCGACTTCGCCATTGGCCGCCAAGGCTACGGCTTGCTGCGCGGCGGCGTGGCTGTGGGGTGTGTCCACAATGGTGACGTCGGCCAGATCCAGCCCGGCCTCTGTGGCGACTGCTTCCAGCCGCGCCCGTGATCCGACCAGCACCGGTTCGATCAACCCCGCGTGGCGTGCTTCGAGCGCAGCGGACAGACTGGGGGCATCGCAGGGATGGGCGACGGCCACCCGAATCGGTTGCAAGTGCGCGACGTGCGCCAGCAGGCGTTGCAGGCCTGTGTGGCCCTGCGCATCCGGGTGGATTTCCGGCAACGCGGTGCGCGTTCGTTCAATGCGCTCAGTGGGCGCCGCGACCTCTACCTGGCCTTGGAAAACCGCCGCATCCTCCTGGTTGGTGCAGGCGCAGGCCAGCGTGATACGCCGAGTGGCGGTGTCCTTGCTGGTCACCTGCACTCGCACGGTCAGCCTGTCGCCGGGCCGAATCGCCCCGAGGAAGCGCAGGTTCTGGCTGACATGCAGGGTTCCGGGTCCCGGCAGGCGTGTTCCCAGCACAGCCGAGATCAGGACGTTTGCACAAATGGCCTCGGTGGTGTCCCGCGAGGGCGAAGACACCGAAGATTCCGGATCCACATCATCGCCCGATTGCAGCGCGAACATCTGGATGTCTTGCGGCGAAAACGCGCGTTCGAGGCTGGCGCTGTCGCCAATGGCGATCTCGTCGAAGGTGCGGTTGCGCAAAACCTGCAATG
>NZ_WKCD01000083.1:0-19920 GCF_021606625.1 Pseudomonas sp. PA-4-8C | reverse complement strand
GTTTACTTGGCTTGCTCGACGGTTTTTCCGCCCCTTGGGACTTTCCCCCAGACGCCGCTTTACCACCGCTTTTGGCTTCGTTGAGCAACTGCTGCTTCAACTCGCGGCTCTTGCGCAGCTCGGCGTTTTTCGCCGCGGCGTCGCTTGGGCGGTAGGCTTCAGGGGCCTTGTCCTTGGCGGAAGAACGACGACCGGCCTTGGCAGGTGCTGGCTCGGCCGTGGTTTTCGCCGCGGCCGTTTTGCCTTTGGACGCAGGCGCTGTGGTTTCACCACGCTTTTTACGACCCGCTGGCTCAGCCGGTTTGTCAGGCATGCCGAAGTCGATCTTGCGCTCGTCCAGATCAACGCGCATGACCTGTACTTCAACGGTATCGCCCAAGCGGAAGCTGCGACCGGTGCGCTCGCCCGCCAGGCGGTGATGCACAGGGTCGAAGTGGTAGTAGTCACCCGGCAAAGCGGTGACGTGCACCAAGCCCTCGACATAGATGTCGGTCAGCTCGACGAACAGGCCAAAACCGGTCACGGCGGTGATCACACCCGGGAACGACTCGCCCACACGATCCTTCATGAACTCGCACTTGAGCCAGTTCACCACGTCGCGGGTGGCTTCGTCAGCGCGGCGCTCGCTCATGGAGCACTGCTCGCCCAGCTGTTCCAGGGCCGCTTCGTCGTACGGATAGATCCGTGCTTTCGGAATGGTCATGGCACCGGCGCGCTTGACGTGCGGGGTGTTCTGCTTGGAATGGATCACACTGCGGATCGCCCGGTGCGTGAGCAAGTCCGGGTAACGGCGAATCGGCGAAGTGAAGTGGGTGTACGCCTCGTAATTCAGGCCGAAGTGGCCCTGGTTATCGGCGCTGTACACCGCCTGGCTCAGCGAGCGCAGCATCACGGTCTGGATCACGTGGTAATCCGGACGGTCCTTGATGCTGGCCAGCAGGGCCTGGTAATCCTTCGGCGTCGGGCCGTCCTTGCCTTTGTGCAGGGACAGGCCGAGTTCGCCGAGGAAGGCGCGCAGTTTTTCCAGGCGCTCCGGCGGCGGGCCGTCGTGCACACGGTACAACGCAGGAATTTCGTGCTTCTTGAGGAACTCGGCAGTGGCCACGTTGGCCGCCAGCATGCACTCCTCGATCAGCTTGTGCGCGTCGTTGCGGGTGGTCGGGGTGATCGCCGCAATCTTGCGCTCGGAGCCGAAGACAATGCGGGTTTCCTGGGTTTCAAAGTCGATCGCGCCGCGGGTATGACGGGCACCCAGCAACACCTTGTACAGCGAGTACAGCTGCTTGAGGTGCGGCACCACGCCGGCGTACTCGGTACGCAGGGCCTTGGCCTCGCTGGTCTTCGGCGTTTCCAGGATGGTGCTGACCTTGTTGTAGGTCAGGCGTGCCTGGGAGTGGATCACTGCTTCGTAGAACTGGTAGTCGGTCATTTCGCCGGTTTTGGAGATGGTCATCTCGCACACCATGGCCAAACGGTCGACTTTCGGGTTCAGGGAGCACAGGCCGTTGGACAGCTGCTCGGGCAGCATCGGGATCACGCGCTCAGGGAAGTACACGGAGTTGCCGCGTACCTGGGCTTCGTTATCCAGGGCCGAACCGATTTTCACGTAGCTGGAAACGTCGGCAATCGCCACGTACAGCTTCCAGCCGCCGGAGAACAGGCGCAGCTTGCCAGGCTTGGCTTCGCAGTAGACCGCATCGTCGAAGTCGCGGGCATCTTCGCCGTCAATGGTGACGAACGGCAGATGGCGCAGGTCGATGCGTTTTTCTTTGTCTTTCTCTTCGACTTCCGGCTTGAGCTTGGCCGCTTCTTTGAGCACAGCCTCAGGCCAGACGTGAGGAATATCGTAGGTGCGCAAGGCCACGTCGATTTCCATGCCCGGCGCCATGTAGTTGCCGACCACTTCAACGATATCGCCCTGGGGTTGGAAGCGCGCAGTAGGCCAGTGGGTGATTTTCACCTCGACGAACTGGCCGACCTTGGCCGCGCCATTACGGCCCGGGGTAATCAGCACTTCCTGCTGCACCTTCGGGTTATCCGGCACCACGAAGCCGATGCCGCCTTCTTCGAAGTAACGGCCGACGATAGATTCGTGGGCACGGGACACCACTTCGACGATCACGCCTTCGCGGCGGCCACGGCGGTCCAGGCCAGAAACCCGCGCCAGGGCACGGTCGCCATCGAACACCAGGCGCATTTGCGCCGGGCTCATGAACAGGTCGTCGCTGCCGTCGTCCGGGATCAGGAAGCCGAAGCCATCACGGTGGCCGGCAATGCGACCCAGGATCAGGTCCAGCTTGTCGACCGGCGCGTAAGTGCCACGACGGGTGTAGATCAATTGAGCATCGCGCTCCATCGCACGCAGACGGCGGCGCAGGGCTTCGAGCTGGTCTTCGGTGGTCAGACCGAATTCTTCAACCAACTGCTCGCGGCTAGCAGGCGAACCACGATCGGCGAGGTGCGCCAGGATCAGTTCGCGGCTAGGAATAGGGTTTTCATATTTTTCCGCTTCACGAGCGGCCTCGGGATCGAGGGACTGCCAATCGGCCATTAGAGAGTTTTCACCTTGTCTATATGCGGGTTAGTTTGGCATACGCGTATTGAAACGGGAAATTTCAGGTATCAACAAGCGTTTAAAAGCTCTTTGCGACCCCCGGCGCGCACCTTGCACGACCACTGGCGAAATTTTCCAGGCTTTTTTCATGGCAGGGGTTTACAGCTCAAATATCGCTCCGTATAGTGCGCGCCATCGACGACGGCAACGTTGTTGATGCTGCCCAGGTGGTGAAATTGGTAGACACGCCAGCTTCAGGTGCTGGTGATCGCAAGGTCGTGGAAGTTCGAGTCTTCTCCTGGGCACCAAATTCAGATCAAACCCGCGAAAGCGGGTTTTTTCGTTTCCGGGGTTTGAAAACTTCCCGGTGATTGCCTCCCTCATCCGCACTTGAGAAGATTTATCGTTTATCCTTGCAATGATTTGTTGCACATAAGCGAGGAACACTTCGGATGATGATCCGTGACAACCGACTCAAGACATCCCTTCTGCGCGGCCTGACCCTCACCCTACTCAGCCTGACCCTGCTCTCGCCCGCCGCCCATTCTGCCGACAAGGTCTCCCTGACCTTATACAACGGCCAGCACAAAGAAGTCGGCGATGAACTCGCCAAGGCCTTCGAAGCCAAGACCGGCATCCACGTCAACGTGCGCAAAGGCAGCAGCAACCAGCTGGCCAGCCAGGTCGTCGAAGAAGGTGAGCGCTCCCCTGCCGACGTCATCTACACCGAAGAATCACCGCCTCTGAATAAACTCGGCGAGCAAGGCCTGTTGGCAAAAATCGATGCCAGCACCCTGGATGTGCTGCCCAAGGATTACGTGGGCAAAAACGGCGATTGGATGGGCGTGACCGCACGCACCCGCGTTGTGGCCTTCAACCCGAAACTGATTGCTGAAAAAGACCTGCCCAAGTCGGTACTGGATTTCGCCGGCCCCGAATGGCAAGGCAAGGTCGGTTTCGTGCCCACCAGCGGCGCGTTCCAGGAACAAGCCGTGGCGATCATCAAGCTGCACGGTCGCGAAGCCGCGGAAGAATGGCTGACCGGCCTGCGCGCCTTCGGCAAGGTGTACAGCAACAATATGGTCGCCCTCAAGGCCGTGGAAAACGGCGAAGTGGCCACCGTGCTGGTGAATAACTACTACTGGTTTGCCCTGAAAAAGGAAAAAACCAATCTGGATTCCCAGCTGCATTACTTCACCGATGGTGATGCCGGTGGCCTAATCACCGTGTCCTCCGCTGCCGCACTCAAATCCAGCAAGCATCCCAAAGAAGCCCAGCAACTGCTGGCATTCATGGCCAGCGAAGAAGGCCAGCGCGTGATCACCAACACGTCGGCCGAGTACCCGCTGCGCAAGGGCATGGAATCGAACCGCGGCCTCAAGCCATTTAGCGAGTTGCAGCCACCAAAGGTCACCCCCGCAGACCTGGGCAACGCCGAAGAAGCCCTGGAACTGGAACGTGACGTTGGCCTGAACTGATGAACCCATCGCTTTCCGTCGCGGGGTTCACCCCCCGTCGCAAACGCCCGTCGATCTGGCTGCTGCTGCCCGTGCTGTTGCTGGTTGGCCTGAGCCTGTTGCCGCTCGCCTATGTAGGGCTCAAAGCCTGGCAGGCGGGCTGGACGGAGGCGGTGCATCTACTGTGGCGGCCTTATGTGTTCGGGCTGCTGCGCAACACCCTGGCGCTGATGGTCGGCGTGACTCTGGCCTGCGGCGTGATCGGCCTGTCCCTGGCCTGGCTGCTGGAACGCAGTAACCTGCCAGGACGACGCATCTGGGGCGTGATCCTGTGCCTGCCGTTTGCGGTGCCGGCGTTTGTCAGCAGTTTTACCTGGGTGTCGTTGAGCGCCCAGTTTGAGGGGCTCGGCGGCGCGATCCTGGTGATGAGCCTGTCCAAATACCCGCTGGTGTTTCTACCGGTGGCGGCAACGCTGCGCAATCTTGACCCTTCCCTGGAAGAGTCGGCCCGCACGCTGGGGCTCAACCGCTGGGGCGTGTTCTTTCGCATCACACTCCCGCTGCTGTGGCCATCGCTGCTGGCTGGCTCACTATTGATCGCACTGCACATGCTGGTTGAATTCGGCGCGCTGTCGATCATCGGCTTGCAGACCTTCACCACTGCGATCTATCAGCAGTTCGAACTGGAATTCAGCAATGCCAATGCGGCGATGCTCTCGGCAGTGCTGCTGGTGATGTGCCTGACGCTGCTGTGGCTGGAGCTGCGCGTACGCGGCAAAGGCCGGCACGTGCGCATCGGCCAGGGCGCGGCGCGACACGCCGAGCAGGTTCGGCTGGGCAAGTGGGCGCCATTGGGCCAGGTGTATTGCCTGGCGCTGGCGATCATCGGCAGTGGTATCCCATTGGGTATGCTCGGGTATTGGCTGGCAGTCGGTTCGTCGGCAGCGTTTCCGATGGCCGAGATCGGTGAGGCGCTGCTGTCATCCCTGGCGCTCTCCCTGGGCGGCGCCGCACTGTGCCTGGTACTGGCAGTGCCGGTTGGGTTGCTGGTGGTGCGCTACAAAGGGCAACTGGCGATCTGGGCCGAACGTTTACCGTACTTACTGCATGCCCTGCCCGGCCTGGTGATTGCGCTGACCCTGGTGTATTTCGCCCTGCATTACGTGCCGGCGCTGTACCAGACCTCGGCGTTATTGCTGATTGCTTATGCGCTGCTGTTTTTGCCGTTGGCACAGGCGCCGATTCGTACAGCGCTGAACAAAGCGGCGCCGCAATTGGAAGAGGCTGCGCGCACATTAGGCGCATCGTCGTTCAGTGCGTTTTGCAGAGTCACCCTGCCGATCATATTCCCGGCATTGGGTGCGGCGTTTGCGTTGGTGTTCCTGGATGCGATGAAGGAACTGACGGCCACGCTGCTGCTCAGTCCGACCGGGTTGAATACCTTGGCAACGGCCGTCTGGGCGCATACCTCGAATGTGGAATTTGCGGCGGCGGCGCCGTATGCGGCGTTGTTAATTCTGGTGTCGGGGTTGCCGGTGTATCTGCTCACGACTCGGATGTATCTGAGTCGCTGAAACAGCTATCGCAGGCAAGCCAGCTCCCACAGTGACCGAGTTCCAACGTTGGAATGCAGTTGAATGTGGGAGCTGGCTTGCCTGCGATGAGGCCGGTCCAGACAACCTCACGCCCTGAACTGCCCCAAACTCGCCTTCAACTGCGCCGCCAACCCATCCAGCACCTTGCCACTGGCCGTCGTCTCCACCACCGCCTGCGCCGCACGTTCGGCCTGGGCGTGGATTACCTCGACGCGCCCACGCACCGCATGCGCGCCCTGGGCCTGATGCTCGGCCGCGCGTGTCGCCAGGCCGATGGCAGCATGCACCTGCTCCACAGAAGCCTGCACCGTCTGCTGAAGGCGCACGCTGTCGCGCAGCACCAGCAAGCCCTCATTGGCCTGGCGCCCCGCCTTGCCGATGGTTTCCACCGCCTCACGCGCGCCCTGCTGCAATGCCACGATATGCGCCTGGATATCGCCAGTGGAGCTTTGAGTCTTGCTGGCCAGCGCACGCACTTCATCGGCCACCACCGCAAAGCCGCGCCCAGTCTCGCCAGCCCGTGCCGCCTCGATGGCCGCGTTGAGGGCAAGCAGGTTGGTTTGCTCGGCGATGCCGTGGATCACGGTCAACACCACTTCGATCTGTTCGCTTTGCTGCGCCAGCCGTTCGATCACCTGGGAGCCGGCCTGCACCTGCCCTGCCAACGCCTCGATCAAGCTGCCGACTTCGGCTGAAGTCCGTGAGTTTTCATCCGTGGCCTGGCGAATATCCACCACTTGCTGCAAGGCCGCCTGCATGGCGTGGCTCTCGGCCTGGGCCTCGTCGGCCATTTGCGACAAGGCGCGCAAACTCTCGGCCACTTCATCACGCTGCAAACCCGCCGCCGCATCGGCGCCGGCATTGCGCAGCGTCATGGCGCCGATTTCCACGCCGGTACGCTGGGCCACGTCGCCCGCCTCCCGCACGATGGGCTGCAACTTATCCACAAAGCGATTGACCGCCGAGGCCATATCGCCGATTTCGTCCTTGCTGTTGATCTGCACGCGCTTGGTGAGGTCACCCTCACCTGCCGCCAGGTCATCCATCGCGGCAATCAGCAGCTTCAGGCGATTGACCACGCGCCGGCCCAGCACGATAGCGATCAGCAGCAATACGCCAAGCCCCACCAGTGCCAGGCCCATGCCGATGCGCCAGCGCAGGGTGCCCGCCGCTTCTTGCACGGCGGCCGCGGTGTTCGCCGTCATTTGCGTGGCAGTGGCTTGCGCCGATTGCAGCCGGGCGCCCATGGCGCTGGCACTGTCAGCTGCGGCGCCCTTGAGGCTATCGCCCACCAGTTGGTCACCGCTGGCGATCAACGCGGCAAAGCGCTTATCCAAGGCTTGCAGATCGGCTTCAACCGTCGCGGTCGACACGCCCATGCGCACCTTGCCGATCTCCACACCGTTGGGGCTGATAGAGGCTTCGACGTAATACACGGACGGGTCTGTCTTGGCCGCGTCCAGCACCTTATCCAGGGCACGCTCCCCTGCGCCCTTTGCCAGCAGGGCCTGGTTGATCGGGTTTTCGCGGTTCAGGTATCGGGTCAGGTGCTCGCCTGCGGCGTCGTCATACACCACGAACAGCACATTGGGGTTGCGCTGGGCCCGGCGCGCGAACTCCGACAGCGTAGGTACATCGCTGTCCCACATGGCGCGGGGCGCGACCGAGGCCAGCAGTTGCGCCATGTCATTGGCAGAGTCCTGCAGGTCTTTTTCCAACGTCGCACGCAATTGCTTTTGCTCTTCCTGCAAGCGCGTGGAAAGCCCGGCTGTCAGGCGCTGGCGCGTGCTGGCGGACAGGCTGTCCAGGCTGGACGTAACTTCCTTACCGGCCTGGGCCAGTTCGCCAGACAACTTCTGGCTATCAATGCCCAGGCGATTGCCCAAATCGGCTTCCAGCGCCGTCACCGTGCTCCGCGTCAGCGCGACGGCCACCAGCACTTGCACCAAAAGAGCGATACCAAGGGTAACGAACACCGGCCGCAATAGACGGCTTTGTAACAACGAGAGAACGGCAGACACTGGAAATCCCTCCACCACGGGTGCCACTAATTTGATAGCACCTCGAAAGAGGGAAACACAGCAAGGGTCGTGCCGCTTGCCAGGCAGAAACGACAAAGGGCTCCCTAAGGAGCCCTTTGCCTGTTACATCAACAGCTTATTACGCGAACGGGTGACGCAGAACGATGGTCTCGTTGCGGTCCGGGCCCGTCGAAATAATGTCGATCGGTGCGCCAATCAGCGCTTCGACGCGCTTGATGTAAGCACGAGCGTTGGCTGGCAGCTCTTCCAGGGTCTTGGCGCCCACGGTCGATTCAGTCCAGCCCGGCACTTCTTCGTACACAGGCTGCAGGCCCACGTAGCTGTCAGCGTCGGTCGGAGCAACGTCGTTACCTTCAGCATCTTTGTAGCCGGTGCAGATGTTGATGGTTTCCAGGCCGTCGAGTACGTCCAGCTTGGTCAGGCAGATGCCCGAGATGCTGTTCACATCGATAGCGCGACGCAGGATAACGGCATCGAACCAGCCGCAACGACGAGCACGGCCAGTGGTGGCGCCGAATTCGTGACCTTGCTTGGCCAGGTGCGCACCGACGTCGTCGAACAGCTCAGTCGGGAACGGGCCCGAACCTACGCGAGTGGTGTAGGCCTTGGTGATGCCCAGGATGTAATCCAGGAACATCGGGCCAACGCCAGAACCGGTCGCAACGCCGCCAGCGGTGGTATTGGAGCTGGTCACGTACGGGTAGGTACCGTGGTCGATGTCCAGCAACGAACCCTGGGCACCTTCGAACATGATGTCTTTGCCAGCGCGACGCAGGTCGTGCAGCTCGGCCGTCACGTCGAGCATCAGCGGCTTGAGCAGCTCAGCGTATTCCTTGCACTCGGCCAGGGTCTTTTCAAACTCGATGGCCGGTTCTTTGTAGTAACCCACTAGCATGAAGTTGTGGTAATCCACCAGTTCACGCAGTTTGTCTTCAAAGCGCGGCATGTTGAGCAGGTCGCCCACACGCAGGCCACGACGTGCGACCTTGTCTTCGTAGGCCGGGCCGATGCCGCGACCGGTGGTGCCGATCTTCAGCTCGCCACGCGCCTTTTCACGGGCCTGGTCCAGCGCAACGTGGAAGGACAAGATCAGCGGGCAGGACGGGCTGATACGCAGGCGCTCGCGCACCGGTACGCCTTTCTCTTCCAGCTTGGTGATCTCGCGCAGCAGGGCGTCAGGTGCGACCACCACGCCGTTGCCGATCAGGCACTGCACGCCTTCGCGCAGGACACCCGACGGGATCAGGTGCAAGACGGTTTTTTCGCCATCGATGACCAGGGTGTGGCCAGCATTGTGGCCACCTTGGTAGCGCACTACGGCGGCAGCATGTTCGGTCAGCAGATCAACGATCTTGCCTTTGCCCTCATCACCCCATTGGGTGCCCAGGACTACGACATTCTTACCCATAACACTTGTCCTCATTCGCGCAAACTTGGTGCCGGCGATGGCCGGCAGGAAAACTCAAGAAGCCAGTGGCGATACTTGCCAAAGCCCGTTCTGCTGAATCAATTGCCGGTCGCAGTCCGCTTCACGGGCGGCGGCCAATGGCTGCCCAGGCAAGGCCTGGACTACACGCTGACCCTCACGGCGTAACTGGCAAACCTGCTGCCAGAGCGCTGCGTCCGTACTGTCGGGCATCCAGATGCCACCAGACGGCAGCTCGACCTCAGCACGCCCCAGGGTCACCAGGGTTTTCAAATCGGTGGAAAAACCAGTGGCCGGACGCGCACGACCGAAGTCGGCGCCGATATCGTCATAGCGACCACCTTGGGCGATGGCCTGGCCAACACCCGGGACGAACACCGCGAACACCACACCGGTGTGGTAGTGATAGCCGCGCAATTCACCCAGATCAAAATACAGCGGCAGCTCCGGGAACCGTGCCGACAAGCGCTCGGCAATCGCCAGCACATCATCCAGCGCCGCCAATACCGGTGCCGGCGCATTGGCCAGTCGCTCACGCGCAGCCACCAGCACTTCACGGCCGCCGCACAGGTCTACGAGCGCGCGCAGCATGCCAGCCAGCTCAGCAGGCACACCCTCGGTGAGGGCGATCACTTCATCGATCGCCTTGCGCTGCAGGGCATCGAACAACTGTTGCTCCACTTCACCGGACAACCCGGCGGCGCGCGCCAGGCCACGGTAGATACCGACGTGGCCCAGGTCCATGTGCACATCCGGCACATCCGCCAGTTGCAGCATGGCCAGCATCAGGCTGATCACTTCAACATCGCTGCTCGGGCTGGCGTCACCGTACAACTCGGCGCCCAACTGGATCGGGCTACGGGAAGACGACAACGCACGTGGCTGGGCATGCAGTACGCTGCCGGCGTAGCACAGGCGGCTCGGGCCTTCGCGACGCAGGGTGTGCGCATCGATGCGCGCCACTTGCGGCGTGATGTCGGCACGGAACCCCATTTGCCGGCCCGATTGCGGGTCGATGACCTTGAAGGTGCGCAGATCCAGGTCCTGGCCCGCGCCAGTCAGCAGGGATTCCAGGTACTCGATATGGGGAGTCACGACAAACTCGTAACCCCAGCTCTGGAACAGATCCAACACCTGACGACGCGCTACTTCAATGCGCGCAGCTTCTGGTGGCAGTACTTCTTCGATGCCATCTGGCAGCAGCCAGCGGTCTACCGTTGCCATTACGCCATTCCCCTTTGATCCGGGCGGCCAGCCCTCGGCCGAGCCTTGAGTGAAGCAGAAAATACCCGGCTCTTGCATAAACCACGCGCAAGAGCGACGTGACGAACGGCCTGCAAACGGCCTCGTCGGGCACTTTCCTCGAAAAACCTGTCACGCCTGCCGAATCAAACATGCAGACGCAAAAAAGCCGGGAATTTCCCGGCTGCCGCATCATACACCCGTTTTCTGAAAGGATCACCCCGCCAGGCATTTTAGCCGCCCGACGGAGTGCGCCTTACAGAATCACGGGCTGGTTACTTGGACTTTTCCAGGTAGCGGAAGAAGTCGCTGCTTGGGTCCAGCACCAGTACGTCGGTTTTGTTCGCGAAGCTTTCACGGTAGGCGCGCAGGCTACGGTAGAACGCGTAGAACTCCTGGTCCTGGCCGTAGGCCTTGGCGTAGATCGCCGCGGCTTGAGCATCGCCATCACCACGCGCCTCTTCAGACTCGCGGTAGGCTTCTGCCAGCAGTACACGACGCTGACGGTCGGCATCGGCACGGATACCTTCAGCCAACTCGTTACCCTTGGCGCGGTGCTCACGCGCTTCACGCTCACGCTCGGTGCTCATACGCTCGAACACGCTGCGGTTCACTTCCTTGGGCAGGTCAATGGCCTTGACGCGAACGTCGACCACTTCAATACCCAGCTCTTTTTCCGCCATGGTGTTCAGCGAGCGAGTGATATCTGCCATCAGCGCATCACGTTCACCGGATACCACCTCGTGCAGGGTGCGTTTACCAAACTGGTCACGCAGGCCCGATTCCAGACGACGGGACAAACGCTCGTCGGCAATCTGCTTGAGGCCGGAAGTCGCGGTGTAGAAGCGCTCGGCATCCTTGACGCGCCACTTGGCGTAGGCGTCAACCATCACGGCTTTCTTTTCCAGGGTCAGGAAGCGCTGTGTCGGTGCATCCAGGGTCATCAGGCGGGCGTCGAACTTGCGCACCTGGTTGACGTAGGGGACTTTCACATGCAGGCCCGGCTGGACATCCGCCTGGACCACGCGACCGAATTGCAGCAGCACCGCACGCTCGGTCTGAGCGACGATGTAGAAGCAGTTCCAGGCAGCGATGACCACGACGACGCCCACAATCAGGGCGGTCAGCGATTTATTGCTCATCAACGGCTCTCCCTGGTACGTGTTTGCTGTTGCAGCAAGTCAGCGGCCGCACGGGCGCTCGCTTCGTTGGCAGCGGCATTCGAACCGGTGGACGGTGCACTGGCGCCGCTACGACCACCTTCGATCATCTTGTCCAGCGGCAGGTACAGCAGGTTGTTCTGCCCACCTTTGCTGCCGGTCACGAGAACCTTGCTGGTGTTGCTGAAGACTTCCTGCATGGTGTCCAGGTACAGACGCTCGCGGGTCACTTCAGGTGCCTTGCGGTACTCGGCGACCAGCTTGGTGAAACGATCTGCCTCACCCTTGGCGCGGGAGACCACTTCATCGCGGTAACCGTTGGCATCTTCAAGGATGCGCTGGGCCTGACCACGGGCTTCCGGCACAACGCCGTTGGCATAGGTTTCAGCCTGGTTGCGCGAACGCTGCTCGTCTTCACGGGCACGGATTACGTCGTCAAAGGCTTCCTGCACTTCACGCGGTGCCGCTGCGCTCTGTACGTTCACCTGGGTAACGGTGATACCGGTACGGTAAGTGTCGAGGAAGCGTTGCAGACGCTCCTTGATTTCGCTCGCCATCAACTCACGACCTTCGGTGAGCACCTGGTCCATGGCGGTGGAACCCACCACGTGGCGCAGGGCACTTTCAGTTGCGTGTTGCAGGCTGATTTCCGGCTGATCAACGTTCAGCACGAAGTCTTGCAGGTTGCTGATCTTGTACTGCACGGTCAGCGGCACTTCGACGATGTTCTCGTCTTCGGTCAGCATCTGGCCCTGCTTGGTGTACGCACGCTCACGCGTCACGTTCTCCATGTACTTCTTGTCGATCGGCGGGAAATAGATATTCAGGCCCGGGCCGACAGTCTCGTAGTACTTGCCGAAGCGCAGCACCACGGCTTGCTCCTGCTCGTCTACCACGTACACGGCGCTGTAGAGCCATACGGCCGCCAGCACGACAAGACCCAGGCCCAGCAGGCCATAGCCACCGCCCTTGCTTGTGCGACCGCCGTCGTCACCACCACGTTTTTTCCCACCACCGAACAACCCATTCAGGCTTTCCTGCAGCTTTCGGAAGGCCTCGTCGAGATCCGGTGGCCCCTTGCGGTCGCCATTATTGCGGCGCTTACCACCCCAAGGATCCTGATTATTCGAGTTGCCACCCGGCTCATTCCAAGCCATAGCGCTCTCCATCTGATAAAGCAAAGACGCACCCACGGCGCGCCGACCAATGCTACAGAATGCCTGCTACTGCGGCACAACCGCTTTCTCAGGCTTTTATTGCAAAGTGTGTTGTTCGATGAACTCTGCCGGTACAACACCCTCTCGACTGACCAGCCGATTGAGTTCCGAGCGTGGCAATCGAACAGCCAGCAAGCTGACACCTTCTTCGTCGTGCTCTTCTTTCTGTACCGCGCCCAGCTCGAAAAACTGTGCACGCAGTCGAGCAAAACGCTGCGGCAAGCGCAAGGTGCCGACGAACAAATCGCTGCCGAGCAATTCGGCAATGGCTTGTTCCAACAGCTCCAGACCGCTGCCATCTCGCGCCGACAGCCAGACCCGCTGGGGCTTGCCATTCTCGTCGCGCTGGATCTGTGGCTCAACGCCTTCAAGCAAATCGAGTTTGTTATAGACCTCGAGGATCGGCAAGTCCTGGGCACCAATCTCGCCCAGTACCACCATCACCTGTTCAATCTGCAACATGCGATCCGGTTCGGCCGCATCGATCACGTGCAAGAGCAGGTCGGAATTGCTCGACTCTTCGAGCGTAGACCGAAATGCCTCCACCAGCTTGTGGGGCAGGTGACGAATGAAACCCACGGTATCGGCCAGCACAATCGGCCCCAGGTCGTCGATGTCCAGACGCCGCAGGGTTGGGTCGAGGGTGGCGAACAGTTGGTCTGCCGCGTACACGTCCGATTTAGTCACGTTATTGAACAGCGTGGATTTGCCGGCGTTGGTGTAGCCCACCAACGACACCGTAGGGATATCCGCACGGGAGCGGCCACGTCGCGACTGTTCACGCTGGCTGCGTACTTTTTCCAGGCGGCCCTTGATCTGGCGCAGGCGAACCCGCAGCAGACGCCGGTCGGTTTCCAACTGGGTTTCACCCGGGCCACGCATGCCGATACCGCCACCCTGACGCTCAAGGTGAGTCCAGCCGCGAACCAGGCGCGTGCTCATGTGGTCAAGCTGGGCCAGTTCAACCTGGAGCTTGCCTTCATGGGTGCGGGCGCGCTGGGCGAAAATATCGAGAATCAGGCCGGTACGGTCGATCACGCGACACTCGAAAACACGTTCGAGGTTACGTTCCTGACTGGGCGTGAGGGTGTGATTGAAGATCACCAGATCGGCTTCTTCGGCATGAACCAGGTCGCGCAGTTCCTCGACCTTGCCGCTGCCAATCAGGTATTTGGCGGTTGGCCGATGACGCGGTACGTTAAAAAACGCAACGGTCTCGGCGCCGGCCGAATTTGCCAACTCCTGAAACTCCTGCGGATCTTCGCGCGCCTCAGGGTCCTGTCCATCCAAGTGAACGAGGATTACTCGCTCACCACCACCGTGGCGCTCAAAGAACAAAGGAGACTCCTATCAGGCGTTACCTGGCTCAGCGTCACCCTGTTCATCACCTGCTGCGCTAGGCAGACGGATTGGACGAACTGGAACGACTGTCGAGATAGCGTGCTTGTAAACCATCTGGCTGACGGTGTTTTTCAGCAGGATAACGAATTGGTCGAACGACTCGATCGTACCTTGCAGTTTGATGCCGTTGACCAGATAGATGGAAACCCCAACTTTCTCTTTACGTAAAGTATTCAAGTAAGGGTCTTGTAGCGAATGCCCTTTTGACATGTGCCGCACTCCTTTAAGGATCAATAATAAAAAATCGGAAAATAGATAGCTTATGGCCGTCACACCCCCAAGGATAGACGGCAATTGCAAGGACTCAGCTCAATATGGAGACCGTTCCCAAGTATTTCAAGGCGCGTGACAGATTGTCGCTGTCCAGGCTGTCCAACCAGTGCAAATCGCTCCAGCTGCGCAGCCAGGTGAACTGGCGCTTCGCCAATTGGCGCGTGGCAATAATGCCGCGCTCCTGCATTTCGGCTGACGTCAGCTTGCCATCCAGATGATCCCAGACTTGGCGGTAGCCTACAGCACGTATCGAAGGCAGCCCTGCATGCAGGTCACCTCTTGAACGCAATGCTACGACCTCGTCCACAAACCCCTGTTCCAACATTAATGTGAATCTTTGTGCAATTCGTTCATGCAACACCTGGCGGTTTGCCGGAGCAATGGCCAGATTCGCCACAGTATAGGGCAATTGTGACTGTCCAGATGCGCCTGCGTCAGCACTTTGCGCACTTTGTTTCAGCCGATGTTCAGTCATGGTCTGGCCACTGACACGCCAGACTTCCAGCGCGCGGGTGAGCCGCTGGGGGTCATTGGGGTGAATACGTGCCGCAGACACCGGGTCTACCGCCGCCAACTGGTCGTGCAGGGCTTGCCAGCCAAGGCGCGCAGCCTCTTCTTCCAGTTCGGCGCGCACCTGGGCATCGGCAGGCGGCATATCGGCCAGGCCTTCCTGCAACGCCTTGTAATAGAGCATGGTGCCCCCCACCAGCAGCGGGATATTGCCGCGCGCGGTGATCTCGGCCATGGCTGCCAGGGCGTCGGTGCGAAAATCCGCCGCCGAATAGCTCTGCGCCGGGTCGATGATGTCGATCAACTGGTGCGGATATTGGGCCAATAGCGCTTTCGACGGCTTGGCGGTGCCGATATCCATGTCCCGGTAAACCAGGGCAGAGTCGACACTGATCAGCTCGCAAGGCAGCACCTTGGTCAGCTCGATGGCCAGGTCGGTCTTGCCGGCGGCCGTGGGGCCCATCAGGAAGATGGCGGGGGGCAAGGCGCTCATCAACGGCCGCGCAAGAACAGTTTGTCCAGATCGTCCAGGCCCATCTGGGTCCAGGTCGGTCGGCCATGGTTGCATTGGCCACTGCGCTCGGTGTTTTCCATGTCGCGCAGCAGGCCGTTCATTTCCGGCAGTGCCAGGCGGCGATTGGCGCGAATGGCGCCGTGGCAGGCCATGGTGCCAAGCAATTCGTTGATATGCGCCTGGATACGGTCGCTGGTGCCGTATTCCATCAGGTCTGCCAGCACGTCGGCCACCAGGCGGTTGGCCTCGGCCTGCTTGAGCAGCGCGGGAATCTGGCGGATCGCCAGGGTTTCCGGGCCCAGGCGTTGCAGCTCGAAGCCCAGTTTCTGGAACACGCTGTGATGTTCTTCTGCGCAGTCGGCTTCACGCTGGCTCACCGCCAGGGATTCAGGCACCAGCAGCGGCTGGCCGCTGAGGCCTTCGCTGGCCATGGCGATCTTCAGGCGCTCGTACATGATCCGCTCATGGGCGGCGTGCATGTCCACCAGCACCAGGCCATGGGCGTTTTCGGCAAGGATATAAATGCCTTTGAGCTGCGCCAGCGCATAGCCCAGCGGCGGAATATCACCACCGCCTTCGGGCAACGCCACAGCAGCACCCGGCTCGGCACCCGGCAGCGGCGCAAAAAACTCACGGTACGCCGCCTGGGCTTCGGCCACCGGCACCGTCGATTGCGGGCGCGGCGTGTACTGATACTGATAACCCGCACCGGCACCCGAATTTGGCGCCGTGTAGGCTGGCTGCGCCTGTGGCGATTGCAGCAGGTTGGCCGCCAGGCTCATCTCACCCTGGGGGCCGAACTCGCCGGCTTCCGGACCGCTTGGCCGTACCACCGCTGTGACAATCGGCGCGGACAACTGATCATCCGGACGCACGTCGCCCAGGGCGCGGTGCAGCGTGCCATAGAGGAAGTCATGCACCATGCGCCCGTCACGGAAGCGCACCTCGTGTTTGGTCGGGTGCACGTTGACGTCGACCACCGAAGGGTCAACCTCAAAGAACAGCACAAAGGTGGGGTGGCGCCCGTTGAACAGCACATCGCGATAAGCCTGGCGCACCGCGTGGGCCACCAGTTTGTCGCGTACTGCCCGGCCGTTCACAAAGAAATACTGCAAGTCGGCCTGGCTGCGGGAGAACGTCGGCAACCCGACCCAGCCCCACAGCCTCAGGCCATTGCGCTCGATCTCAATCGGCAGCGCCTGCTCCAGGAAGCCGCTGCCACACACCGCCGCCACCCGCCGAGCACGGGCGGCGTCGTCGTTGGCTTCGTGCAGGCTAAGGATGGTCTTGCCATTGTGGCGCAGGTGAAAGGCCACATCGAAACGCGCCAACGCAAGGCGTTTGATGACTTCTTGCAGGTGATCGAATTCGGTTTTCTCGGCCTTGAGGAACTTGCGCCGCGCCGGGGTATTGAAGAACAGGTCGCGCACTTCCACCGAGGTGCCCACCGGATGGGCCGCCGGCTGGACCCGAGGCGCCATGTCGCGGCCTTCGGTTTCCACTTGCCAGGCTTGCTCGGCGCTGCGGGTGCGGGAGGTCAGGGTCAGGCGGGCCACGGAGCTGATGGAGGCCAGGGCCTCACCACGAAAGCCCAGGCTCATGACCCGCTCCAGGTCTTCCAGGTCGCGGATCTTGCTGGTGGCGTGACGAGCCAGGGCCAGGGGCAGGTCATCCGAAGAGATACCGCTGCCATCGTCACGTACCCGCAGCAGCTTGACGCCGCCCTGCTCCACATCGACATCGATGCGTTTGGCACCGGAGTCGATGCTGTTTTCCAGCAACTCCTTGATCACCGACGCCGGGCGCTCAACCACCTCACCCGCGGCGATCTGGTTGGCAAGGCGCGGGCTGAGCAATTCAATGCGCGAGCCGCTGTTCAAGGTGGATTCGCTCATCACTGTGCCGCCAATTCAGTGCCGGGAATGGTCAACACCTGGCCGATCTTCAACTCATCGGTTTTCAGGTTATTGGCGCTGCGCAAGGCTGCAGGCGTGACCTGGAAACGCACGGCCAGCATGGCAACGGTATCACCGGGTTGCACACGATGGTCACGCGGGCCCTGGGCGATTTTGCCGGAGTCGCGCAGCCAGGCGATATAAGTGCCCGGCGGCGGGTTCTGCTGGAAGAACTGGCGCACACCGGCGCTGATCGAGCGCGCCAACGCTTGCTGGTGGCTGGCGCTGGCCAGTTTCGACGCTTCGTTGGCGTTGGAGATAAACCCGGTTTCCACCAGGATCGACGGGATATCCGGCGATTTCAACACCATGAACCCGGCTTGTTCCACGCGCTGTTTGTGCAGCGAGGTCACACGGCCGATATTGCTCAGGACTTTCTGGCCCACGTTGAGGCTGGAGGTCAACGAGGCGGTCATCGACAGGTCGAGCAGTACGCCTGCGAGCATCTTGTCCTTGTCATCAAGGGACACGTTGCCGGCCCCGCCGATCAAGTCGGAACGGTTTTCGCTGTCGGCCAGCCAGCGTGCGGTCTCGGAGGTAGCGCCGCGATCCGACAGGGCAAATACCGAGGCGCCAAAGGCAGCGGTTGAAGGCGCGGCGTCGGCGTGAATGGACACGAACAGGTCCGCGCCCTTCTTACGGGCAATTTCGGTACGGCCACGCAACGGAATGAAGTAGTCACCGGTGCGGGTCAGTTCGGCGCGGTAGCCTTTCATACCGTTGACCTGGCGCTGCAGCTCACGGGCGATGGCGAGCACCACGTCTTTCTCGTGCTGGCCGCGTGAGCCGGAAGCCCCCGGATCTTCGCCACCGTGGCCGGCGTCGATCACCACGATGATGTCGCGCTTGCCCGCCGGGGCGGGCGGCGGCGGTGGCAGCTTGACCTGGGGTTGCGAAGGGTTGACTGGCACCGCAGGCACCGTCGCCACGCTCGGCGTTGGCGCAGGCGGCGGTGCGGCGTCGGCGGGGTTGTCGAACAGGTCGACCACCAGGCGGTTGCCATACTGGGCGTTGGGGGCCAGGGAGAAGCTTTTGGGGGTCACGGCCTTTTTCAGGTCGATGACCACACGCAGGTCGGTCGGCGTACGCTGGGCCGAGCGCATGGCGGTAATGGGCGTGTTGGCGGTGGAGACTTTCAGCGGCGCGGCCAGGCTGGCACCGTTGATGTCGATCACCAGGCGATCAGGCGCCGTCAAGGTAAAGACGCTGTGCTGGACCGGGCCAGACAGGTCGAACACCAGTCGCGTATTATCCGGCGCTCGCCACAGGCGAACACTTTTCACCTGTGAAGCAGCCAGAGCATTGACAGTCATTGCCGCAAGCAACACCCCCACGACAGCAACCAACGCGCGAAAGCGCATACCTAACCCCACCAATTATTTGAATTCCAATGCCAGAGCAGCACACCACGACTCAGCGCGTGGGCTCTGGGGCAACAACTTCAGCTGACGTCCGTGCTCATGCGGCGTAATGGTAATGGTCAGGTCCGGCTTTGGCAAAAAGCCTGTGCCTTTATTTGGCCACTCGATCAGGCACAGCGCATCATCGTCGAAGTAATCACGGATGCCCATGAACTCCAGCTCTTCCGGATCGACCAGGCGATAGAGGTCGAAGTGGAAGGCTCGCACGTCGCCGATCTCGTAGGGCTCGACCAACGTGAAGGTCGGGCTTTTTACCGCGCCGGTATGGCCAAGGCCACGAATAATCCCACGGGACAGTGTGGTTTTACCTGCGCCCAGGTCGCCCTCGAGAAAGATCAACCCGGCCCCTTGCGTGACCTGCGAAATACGCTGACCCAACACGACCATGGCCTCTTCATTTGCCAGGAAAAGAATTACTTCAGGCACGGCGACTGCTCCTCCAGCAATTGACGAATGGCGGGGATCAGGTCGCTGGCAGCCAAGCCGCGACCAAAACTGCCCTGGCGGTCTCCGGCGGTCGCGTGCAACCACACGGCCAGGCAGCTCGCTTCGTACGCGGGCATACCCTGAGCCAATAGTGCCCCGACCAGGCCGGCCAGCACATCGCCGAGCCCCGCTGTTGCCATCGCCGGATGGCCTTGATCACACCGCGACACGCGCCCATCCGGGCTGGCAATCAAACTGCCAGCACCCTTGAGGATAGCCACAGCATTGAATTTCTGGCTCAACGCGCGCGCCACCTTAAGGCGATCTGCCTGAACCTCGGCTGTCGATAGCCCCAACAAACGCGCAGCTTCGCCCGGATGAGGGGTAATCACACAGTGGGCCGGCAGCTCCACGCTGCCAGTGGCCAGCTGATTGAGCGCATCGGCATCCCATACCTGCGGCAGGTTGGCATTGGCCGCGACCGACAAGAGGCTTTTGCCCCAGGCGGCATCGCCCAGGCCTGGGCCAATGACGATCACCGAGATTTTTTCCAGCAGGCCCATCAACTGGTTGGCCGAGCTCACGCCGACGGCCATGACCTCCGGCAGCCGAGCCAGAGCGGCCGGCACATGTTCCGGCCGCGTCGCCAGCGAGACCATGCCGGCGCCGCTGCGCAGGGCACTTTCGCTGCTCAGCAGCGCCGCGCCGCCAAAGCCACAGTCACCAC
>NZ_WKCD01000082.1:0-20376 GCF_021606625.1 Pseudomonas sp. PA-4-8C | reverse complement strand
CCTTGTAGGAGCGAGCTTGCTCGCGAAGAACGTACAGGCGACGCGGGTTTACAGCTGTAAGCACTGCGTCATCATTGGCGTTTTTCGCGAGCAAGCTCGCCCCTGCAGGGAGTGGGTCAAGCTGTTTTTTCTGCACCCAACCATCGGTAGGTAATGCCGCCGATCACCGCGCCGAGGATCGGCGCGAGCCAGAACAGCCACAACTGCTGCAGCGCCCAGCCGCCGACAATCAACGCAGGCCCCGTGCTTCGGGCCGGGTTGACCGAGGTGTTGGTCACCGGGATGGAGATCAAATGGATCAGCGTCAGCCCCAGGCCAATGGCGATGGGCGCGAAGCCTGCCGGGGCTCGACGGTCGGTGGCGCCAAGGATGATCAGCACGAACATCGCGGTCATCACCAGCTCACAAACAAAGCCTGCCGCCATGGAATAACCACCGGGCGAATGCTCGCCATAGCCATTGCTTGCCAGCCCGGAGGCCAGTTCGAACCCAGGCTTGCCGCTGGCGATGAAGTACAGCAGTGCGGCGGCGATGGCGCCTCCGATCACTTGCGACACGATGTAGGCTGGCAACTCCTTGGCCGGGAACCTGCCGCCGACCACCAGCCCCACCGAGACGGCCGGGTTAAGGTGGCAGCCGCTGATATGCCCGATGGCAAACGCCATGGTCAGTACCGTGAGCCCGAAAGCCAGTGACACACCGAGCAGGCCGATGCCTACATTGGGGAACGCTGCGGCCAACACCGCACTCCCGCAGCCACCCAACACCAGCCAAAACGTACCCAGTCCTTCCGTTACGGAACGTTTGAACAGTGACATGAACACTTCCTTAGATTGCTCTATCTGATTAACGGTCTGTGTGGCTTCCCTGCCGCCTTAAATCAGGGCCCTCCTGGGGCCTGATTGCAGTACAGCAGGATTGTGTCGCAAGACCAGCCAGATAGAGAAAGCTGTCAGAATTGTTCGGAATTGAACGGCGGTTTACCCAACAAAATCAGTCTATACCGACAAATCCCCCGGTTTGATGCTGCCATAACCGCGAATAAAGCCCGCCGTATGCCAGCAACTCGGAATGGCTGCCGCTTTCAGCGATCTGGCCTTTTTCCAGCACCACCAGGCGGTCCATGCGTGCGATGGTCGACAACCGGTGTGCAATCGCAATCACCGTCTTGCCCTGCATCAAGGTTTCCAGGCTCTCCTGGATCGCCGCTTCCACTTCAGAGTCCAGCGCAGAGGTGGCTTCGTCCATGATCAGGATCGGCGCGTCCTTGAGCAGCACGCGGGCGATAGCGATACGCTGGCGTTGCCCGCCGGAGAGTTTCACCCCGCGCTCACCCACATGGGCATCCAGCCCGGTGCGGCCCTCGGAGTCCGACAGCAGCGGGATGAACTCATCGGCGCGGGCCTTGTGCACCGCCGCCCACAGTTCTTCGTCAGTCGCGTCGGGCTTGCCATACAGCAGGTTGTCGCGGATCGAGCGGTGCAGCAACGAGGTGTCTTGGGTGATCATGCCGATCTGTGCGCGCAGGCTTTCCTGGGCCACTTCGGCGATGTCCTGGCCGTCGATGAGGATGCGCCCGCCCTGCAGGTCGTAAAGGCGCAGCAGCAGGTTGACCAGCGTCGACTTGCCCGCGCCGGACGGGCCGATCAAGCCGATTTTTTCCCCGGCCTTGATCTCAAGGTTGAGGCCGCCAATGATTCCGCTCTTCTTGCCGTAGTGGAAGTCCACTTGCTCAAAGCGTACCTGGCCGTGGGGCACCGTCAGTCGCGGAGCGTTTTCACGATCGACCACGGCCAGTGGCTGGGCGATGGTTTTCAGGCCGTCCTGCACGATACCGATGTTTTCGAAGATGCCGTTGACCACCCACATGATCCAGCCGGACATGTTGACGATGCGGATCACCAGGCCGGTGGCCAGGGCAATTGCGCCCACGGAAATCAGCGACTGCGTCCACAGCCACAGGGCCAGGCCAGTAGTGGTGACAATCAGCAGGCCGTTCAGAATACAGATCACGGTGTCCATGCTGGTGAGTACGCGGGCGGCCAGTTGGGTTTTTTCGGTCTGCTCGATGATCGCTTGCTTGGCGTATTCCTGTTCATTCTGCGTATGGGCGAACAGCTTCAAGGTGGTGATATTGGTATAGCCGTCGACAATTCGGCCCATCAACTTGGAGCGCGCCTCCGAGGAGACCACTGAGCGTTCTTTCACGCGAGGTACGAAGTAACGCAGGGCCAGGCTGTAGCAAACGATCCAAGTGATCAGCGGAATCATCAACCGCCAGTCGGCCTCGGCAAACAACACCAGGGCACTGATGGCGTAGATCGACACGTGCCAGATAGCCTCTGCGGTCGCCACCGCCGAGTCACGCAAGGAGTTGCCGGTTTGCATGATCCGCTGGGCGATGCGCCCGGCGAAATCGTTCTGGAAGAAATTCAGGCTCTGTTTGAGCACGTAGCTGTGGTTTTGCCAGCGAATCAGGCTGGTCATGCCAGGGTTGATGGTCTGGTGCACCAGCAAGTCATGCAGGCCGTTGAAGAGCGGGCGTAACAACAGGGCGACCACGGCCATCCAGATCAGCTCGGCGCTGTGGATCTGGAAGAAGTTCGCCGGCGGCGTGCCCTGGGCCAGGTCGATGATGCGGCTCAAGTAGCTGAACAACGCCACTTCGATCAGGGCGCCCACCAGCCCCACCACCAACAGCGCGGCAAAGCACGGCCACACCTGGCGCAGGTAATAGAGATAGAAGGGCAGGACTTTTTCGGGAGGGGCCGCGCTGGGGGCGTCGCGGAAAATATCGATCAGTTGTTCAAAACGACGATAGAGCATTAGGTTTGACGCCCGCCGGGCGGGCTCTCCTTTCAAGTGCGCGCGGTGCCGTGTGGGCACCACGCGAAGCTACCTGCAGACCTCAGTCGATGCGCTTGGCCGACTTGATCAACACAGGATCGATTGGCACGTTCTGCATGCCTTGTTTGGTGGTGGTCTGGGAGTTGACGATGATGTCGACGACGTCCATGCCCTTGACCACTTTGGCGAACACGGCATAACCGGCATCGCGGCCCGGGTCGAGGAAGGCATTGTCAGCCACGTTGATGAAGAATTGGCTGGTGGCCGAGTTCGGGTCATTGGTGCGAGCCATGGACAAGGTGCCACGCACGTTATGCAGGCCATTGCTGGCTTCGTTCTTGATCGGTGCTTCGGTCGGCTTTTGTGACATTTGCTGGGTGAATCCGCCACCCTGGACCATGAAGCCCGGGATCACGCGGTGAAAGATCGTATTGGTGTAGAAGCCCTTGTCGACATAGGCCAGGAAGTTCTTGGTGCTGATCGGCGCCTTGACCGGGTCCAGTTCGATTTCAATCTGGCCGTTGGTGGTGTCGAGCAAAACATGTGGCGCCTTGGCCGGCTCAGCCGCCATCAGGTTGGCAGCGAACAAGGCGGAACCGGCAAAGAAGGCGATTTTTTTCAGCATGGGTCAGTGATCCTGGGTAGTGGTTTCGACGGTCTTTAGAAAATCGAGCAAGGTCGCGTTAAAGACCTCGGGTTGGTCCAAGGGCGTGGCATGGCAGGAATCTTCGATGACCACCAGTCGCGCATCGGGCAGCAGTTTTACATAGATTTCTTTCTGCGCCACGGGGGTGTAGTCATGGTCGGCGCTGATGACCAGGGTTGGACAGGTAATTCTCGACAGTTGTTCCTGTACGCCCCAGCCTACAATGGCGTCGAAGCTGGCGAGATAAGCACGTTTGTCGTTTCTTGCCCAGCGTTCGGCCATCTTGCGGCGCAGGTCGGCCTGCTCAGGTTTGGGGAACAGCCGATCGCCCAGGGCCTTGCCGATGGTGCCCAGGCTGAGCACGCGGGCCAGGGTCCAGCGTTTGGCCCACTGCCAATAGTCATCGGCACTGCGCACCTTGACCTCAGGCGCGCTGTTGACGATGCACAGGCTCTTGACCCGCAGGGGTTCATCCACTGCCAGTTGGAAGGCGATCATGCCGCCCATGGATAAACCCACCACGTGGGCCGCTGGCAGGTCGAGGTGTTCGATCAGGGCGATCAGGTCGAAGGTAAACCCCTTGATGCTGTAGCGCTCTCGGGGTTTGTCCGAGCGACCATGGCCGCGCACGTCAACTACGATCAGGCGGTAGTGTCGGGCGAGTACCGGTACTTGCAGTTCCCAATCCTGGCTGCTGGAGCCCAGGCCGTGGATCAGGACCAGCGGGTTGCCATGGCCATACTCTTCGTAATGCAGGCTGCAGCCTTCATGGTCGAACCAGGCCATGGGTGAACTCCGTTTCAGGCTTGTTGGGGGGCGGCAAAGGGCGCGTCCAAGGGAGCGGTGTCAAAGGTGCGCAGCAATTCCACAAGGATCTGCGTGGCGGGCCCCAAGGGTTTGTCTTTGTTGGAGTACAGGTAAAACGTCGGGTTGCGACTGCCGCCTTTTTCCAGGGGAAGCTGCTTGAGCACGCCTTCCTTGAGTTCGCGCTCGATCATGTGCCGGGGCAGCCAGGCAAAGCCCAGGCCGCTGCCGACGAAGGTGGCGGCGGTAGCGAGGCTGCCGACGGTCCAGCGCTGTTCGGCGCCGAGCCAGCCGACGTCGCGCGGTTGCTGGCGGCCGGAGTCGCGGATCACCACCTGCATCTGGCTCTCCAGGTCATGGAAACTCAGCTCACGGTTGAGGCGATGCAGCGAGTGATCGGGGTGAGCCACGGCGACGAACTCCACATCGCTCATTTCCGTGCCCAGGTAACCTGGGATGATAAACCCGCAAATGGCCAGGTCCGCCATGCCGTCGAGCAGCAACTCTTCGACGCCGGACAGCACCTCTTCGCGCAGGCGCACCCGGCAGCCACGGCTTTGCGGCATAAAGGCGGTCAATGCGCGAACCAGACGTGCGCTGGGGTAAGCGGCGTCCACCACCAGGCGCACTTCGGCTTCCCAGCCCTGCTCCATGTGATGGGCGAGGTCTTCCAGCTGGCTGGCGTTTTTCACCAGTTGGCGGGAGCGGCGCAGCAGCACCTCACCGGCCTCGGTCAGCACCGCCTTGCGCCCGTCGATGCGCAGCAGCGGGACGCCGAGTTGGTCCTGCATGCGCGCCACGGTGTAGCTCACCGAAGATTGCGAACGGTGCAGCGCTTCGGCGGCTTGGGCGAAGCCGCCATGGTCGACCACGGCTTGCAAGGTGCGCCATTGATCGAGGGTAACGCGGGGCGCTTTCAAGATGAGCTCCTCTTGTCCTAAGCTGGCGGTCCTTATTGGAGACTGCCGAATGAGAAAATTGTGTTGTGTGTTGCTGGCGCTGCTGCCGATGAGCGCGTTTGCCTATCCTATCGACGTGACGAAAAAGATCGATGGCGTCAGCATTGATTACACCGCGTCCGATGTGGACGCAGACATCAGTTCGATTCAGCTAAGCAACTACGGCACCCGGGATGCTGTGTGTTCGGTAATCTTCACCAATGGCCCGGAATCGCCACGCCGCCGCACCGTGACCGTGCCAGCCGGCAAAAGCACCAACACCACGGTCAAGTTCAATCGCTCCATCATCAAGATGCGTATTGCCCTGAACTGCGCGCCAAAATAAAGCAGCAGCGGAGCATGCCCACAGGAATACTCCGCATATAAACAAATTTCTAGATGGGTTGTAGCAGTTTTTTGCGCTTTTTTATCGAATGGGCCCTGGCTAACCTTCTCTCCATCGACTTACAGCAATTACCGATGGAGCCTACGAAGCCATGTCCAATGTTCTGATCATCGAAAGCAGTGCGCGCCAGCAGGATTCCATTTCCCGCCAGCTCACCCAACAGTTCATCAGCCAATGGCAAGTCGCCCATCCGGCAGACCACATCACCGTGCGCGACGTTGCGCTCAATCCGGTCCCCCACCTGGATGCCAACCTGCTGGGTGGCTGGATGAAGCCGGCGGAGCAGCGTAACGACGACGAACAGGTATCCCTGGACCGCTCCAACGAGTTGACTGACGAATTGCTGGCCGCCGACGTGTTGGTGATGGGCGCGCCGATGTACAACTTCGCCATTCCGAGCACCCTTAAAGCCTGGCTGGATCACGTGTTGCGGGCCGGTGTGACCTTCAAATACACCGCCACCGGGCCTCAGGGGCTGTTGACCGGCAAGCGCGCTATCGTGCTTACCGCACGCGGTGGTATCCACACCGGCGCCACCTCGGATCATCAGGAACCGTACCTGCGCCAGGTCATGGCATTTATCGGCATTCATGACGTTACCTTCATTCACGCCGAAGGCGTCAACCTGGGCGGCGACTTCCAGGAGAAGGGCGTCAATCACGCCAAGGCACTGCTGGCCCAGGTGGCCTGAGGCGTTAATCGTCAGATAATCCCGTGCTGCTTATATAGCCCCACGCAAACCCTTCAAGTACGCGTATCGAACCTCCCTTTGCACTTTTTGCTCCTGAGTGCTCCTGCCCGACTGCCGCTTTAGCGAGGTCGGGTTTTTTTTGCGCCGAGTTTCCTCAAAACCCAAAAAGCTTTACTGTCGCGCCCATTCGAAACGAGGCGCGCATGGGCTATCTACTGGTTGTCACCCTGATTCAGGCATTTTCCTTCAGCTTGATCGGCGAATACCTCGCCGGTCACGTCGACAGCTACTTTGCCGTGCTGGTGCGTGTGCTGCTGGCCGGGCTGATCTTTATTCCGCTGACGCGCTGGCGCTCGGTGGAGCCCGCGTTCATGCGCGGCATGTTGGTGATCGGCGCATTGCAGTTCGGCGTGACCTACGTCTGCCTGTACCTGAGCTTTCGTGTGCTCACGGTGCCGGAAGTGCTGCTGTTCACCATCCTCACACCGCTGCATGTGACGCTGATCGAGGACGCGCTTAATCGCCGCTTCAATCCCTGGGCGCTGGTGGCGGCCTTGGTGGCGGTGGGTGGTGCGGCGGTGATTCGTTTCGATCAGATCACCCCGCACTTTTTGATGGGCTTCTTGCTGCTGCAATTGGCCAACTTCACCTACGCCGCCGGGCAAGTCATGTACAAGCACCTGGTGGCGCGTTATCCCAGTGACCAGCCGCACTTTCGGCGTTTCGGTTATTTCTACCTGGGCGCCTTGTTGGTGGTGTTGCCGGCGTTCCTGCTGTTCGGCAAAGCTGACTTCCTGCCGCAAGCGCCGCTGCAATGGGGTGTGCTGGTGTTCCTCGGGTTGGTCAGCACCGCGCTGGGCATGTACTGGTGGAACAAGGGCGCCTGCCTGGTCAATGGCGGCACCCTGGCGGTGATGAACAACCTGCATGTGCCGGTGGGGCTGTTGCTGAACCTGTTGATCTGGAACCAGCACGAACCGCTGGGCCGTTTGGCCCTGGGCGGTCTGGTGATTCTGGGGGCGGTGTGGATCAGCCGGCTGGGTGTGCGTCGGGCGGTGCCGTCGCCATTGTGATCACCACCTTGCCTTTGGCGCGGCCTTGTTCGACATAGTCCAGGGCCGCAGCTGTGGATTCGAAAGGAAAGGTACGGTCGATGACCGGCCGGATAATCCCGGACTCGACCAGCGCGGTGATTTCATCCAGTTGGGCGCCGCTGGCACGCATGAACACAAAGTCATAGCTCACGCCTTGCTTGCGTGCTTTCCTGCGGATACCGCTGCTCAACAGGCCCATGACCAGGCCCAATACCCATGGCAGCTTCTGGGCACGGGCGAAGGCGGGCGTCGGCGGCCCGGAGATGGAGATGAGTTGACCGCCGGGCTTGAGAATCTTCAGTGACTTGGCCAGCGCATCCGCGCCTAGGCTGTTGAGCACCACATCGTAATCTCGCAGCACGGCCTCGAAGGCTTGCTGTTTATAGTCGATCACCACATCCGCGCCTAACGCCTTGACCCACTCCACATTGGCGGTGCTGGTGGTGGTCGCAACGAAGGCGCCCAAATGCTTGGCCAACTGGATAGCGATACTGCCCACTCCGCCTGAGCCCGCATGAATGAACACCTTCTGGCCTTTCTTCAGCTTCGCGGTTTCCACCAGCACCTGCCACGCCGTCAGCGCGACCAGGGGCAGGGAGGCGGCTTGCTCCATGTTGATATTCGCGGGTTTGCGCGCCAGTGCGTCTTCGTGCACAGCAATCAACTCGGCGAAGGTGCCGATACGCTGCTGAGGCGGGCGGGCGTAGACTTCGTCCCCCGGCTTGAAGCGTCGTACCGCAGCGCCGACGCTGAGCACCACGCCGGCCAGGTCATTGCCCAGTGTCAACGGCAGCGCATACGGTAGGACCAGTTTGAATTCGCCTTTGGCGATCTTTGCATCCAGCACATTGACACTGCTGGCTCGCACCTGAACCAGCACGTCGTGCTCACCCACGATAGGCGCGGGGGCCTCGATGAGGCGGCCGGGCTGTTTGCCGTACCGTTCGATGGAAAATGCCTTCATGGTTCAATGCTCGTTGCTTGGCTGAGAAGGGCAGGCGCGGAGCACGCCTGCTACCGGTTGATCAGGCGTTGGCCAGATAACGCTCGGCAACCTGGGACTGCTTGATCTGCGTCAGCAGGCCTTGTCGCGCAGCTTGCAACGCGTCCCAACGGGCGCCGTCCTGCAACGGCGGAATGGTCACCGGCTCGCGGCGATCAAAACCAACCAGCGCCGCATCCACCAGATCACCCACTTCCATCACGTCCGTGAGGGTGTTGATATCAATGCCCGCACGTTCCCAGATCTCGGTACGCGTGGCGGCGGGCAGCACGGCTTGCACGTATACGCCTTTGGGCGCCAGTTCCAGGCTCATGCCCTGGGACAGGAACAGCACGAACGCCTTGGTCGCGCCGTACACCGTCATGCCGAATTCCGGGGCCAGGCCCACTACCGAGCCAATGTTGATGATAGCGCCGTTGCCGGCTGCCGCCAGGCGCGGCGCGATGGCACTGGCCAGGCGTACCAGCGCGGTGGTGTTGAGGGTGACCAACTGCGCGACGCTGTCGGTGGACTGTTCGATAAAACTGCCGGACTGCGCGGCGCCTGCATTGTTGACCAGGGTGCCAATGCTGGCGTCGTCGCGCAGGCGCGCTTCAACTGCGGCCAGGTCAGCGTTCTGGGTCAGGTCGGCCGGGAGGATATCAACGTTGACGGCGTGGTGCTCACGCAACCTGGCGGCGAGCGCTTCCAGGCGCGTGATGTCACGGGCGACCAGTACGAGGTCGTGGCCGCGTGCGGCAAAGCGTTCGGCGTAGGCGGCGCCAATGCCGGTCGAAGCGCCAGTGATCAGAACGGTAGTGGAAGTGCTCATGGTGTGATGCTCTGTGAGTGCGAGGAGGTTTTATGATGTCGATCATAATCAAAGCTGTCAACGGTTTTGATTATGATCGACATCATAGTAATATGCCTATCTCGCAAGCTGGCAGGACCACAGACATGAAGATCACCAAGGCGCAGTCACAGAGCAATCGGGCCCATATCGTCGCGACAGCTTCCGAGCTGTTCCGCGAGCGGGGTTTCGACGGGGTGGGCGTGGCCGAGTTGATGGCTGCAGCCGGTTTTACCCAAGGCGGCTTTTACAAGCACTTCGGTTCCAAGGCGGACCTGATGGCGGAAGCGGCCGCCAACAGCCTGGCGCAGTCACTGGCTGATAGCGCGGAGATGGAGGTGGAGCAGTTTTTCGAGGTTTACCTGTCCAGGCAGCACCGCGATCATCGCGGCGGTGGATGCACATTGGCGGCGTTGTGTGCCGATGCTGCCCGTCAATCGGACACGCTGAAGGCGACCTTTGCCGACGGCTTGGAAAACACCCTGCAGGCCTTGGAAGCAAAGTACAACGCGGTTCATGACGGGCCACAGGAAGACGTGCGGGCGAAAATGCTCGACAGCATGGCCCATGCCATTGGCGCAATCATGCTGTCGCGGGCGTGCCCGGACGATTCCGCCCTGGCCGATGAAGTGCTTGAGGTGTGCCGCAAGGAGATTACGGCGTCACTGCCGTAATCCCGTTCGCATCACCTCATGCCGTTTCGGCGACGGACACCTGCGTGGCTCCGGCCAACGCAGGCAGCACGCCGGCGCGCAGGTCATTACCGCTTGGCTGCTGATACAGGCTTAGCCCGAACTCCGGCAACACCGCCAACAGGTAATCGAAGATATCCCCCTGGATCCGCTCGTAATCGCCCCACGCGGTGGTGCGGGTAAAGCAGTAGATCTCCAGCGGCACGCCCTGGGCGGTGGTTTGCATCTGGCGCACCATGCAGGTCATGTTCGGCTGGATGTCCGGGTGGCTTTGCAGGTACGCCAAGGCGTAGGCGCGGAACGTGCCGAGGTTGGTCATGCGCCGACGGTTGGCCGACAGTTGCGCGCTGTGGCCCTGGGCCTCGTTCCAGGCCTTGAGTTCGGCCTGTTTGCGGCTGATGTAGCCGCTGAGCAGGTGTACCTGGGTCATGCGCACTTCTTCCTCATCGTTCAGGAAGCGTACGCCGCTGGCGTCGATGTACAGGCTGCGCTTGATACGGCGCCCACCGGAGGCCTGCATGCCACGCCAGTTCTTGAACGACTCGGACATCAGGCGCCAGGTGGGGATGGAAACGATGGTCTTGTCAAAGTTCTGCACCTTCACCGTGTGCAGGGTGATATCCACCACATCGCCATCGGCGCCGACCTGGGGCATTTCGATCCAGTCACCCACGCGCAGCATGTCGTTGCTGGTCAATTGCACACTGGCGACGAACGACAGCAGGGTGTCCTTGTACACCAACAGAATCACCGCCGACATCGCACCCAGGCCTGACAGCAGCAACAGCGGCGAGCGGTCGATAAGGGTGGCGACGATGATGATCGCGCCAAACACGAACAGCACCATTTTCGCCAGTTGCACATAGCCCTTGATCGAGCGGGTGCGTGCGTGTTCGGTGCGTGCGTAGATATCCAGCAGCGCGTTGAGCAGGGCGCTCATGGCCAGCACCATGAACAGAATGCTGATCGCCAGGGCCACGTTGCCGATGAAAAGGATGGCGGTCTTGCTCAGGTCCGGCACCAGGTACAGGCCGAACTGGACCACCAGCGACGGCGTCATTTGCGCCAGGCGATGGAAGACTTTGTTGTGCCGCAGGTCGTTCAGCCAGTGCAGCGCCGGTTGCCGGCCGAGCAATTTGACCGCGTGCAGGATGAGGTAACGGGCGACCCGTCCCACCACCAATGCCACCACCAGCAACACCAGCAAGCCGAGGCTGGAATGCAGGACCGGGTGTTCATCGAGGGCGCCCCAAAGGTCTTGGACGTTGAGCCAGAGCTGTTTGATATCCATGAGTGAACCGATTCTTCTGTAAGACAACACGGGGCGATTAGAGCATTTAAGTGCAACAAAGTTGACGCTCTGGACAAAATCGCTGACAAAAAAGCAGCTGATTAGCCCCGTTCGCGTAAAGAAACTCGGTTTGGGCGCGCGAAACCGGTAACCTATGCAGCTGATATTTGTATTTCTTCGAGGTAGCACCCGTGTTTTCCCAATTCGCCCTGCACGAACGCCTGCTTAAAGCCGTGGCCGAGCTTAAATTTGTCGAGCCTACGCCTGTGCAAGCAGCGGCCATCCCGCTCGCGCTGCAAGGGCGTGACCTGCGGGTGACGGCGCAAACCGGCAGCGGCAAGACCGCCGCTTTCGTCCTGCCGGTGCTTAACCGTCTGATCGGCCCGGCCAAGGTACGCGTCAGCATCAAGACGCTGATCCTGCTGCCGACCCGCGAGCTGGCCCAGCAGACCCTGAAGGAAGTCGAGCGTTTCTCGCAGTTCACCTTCATCAAGTCCGGCATCATTACCGGTGGCGAAGACTTCAAGGTCCAGGCCGCCATGCTGCGCAAGGTGCCGGATATTCTGATCGGCACCCCTGGCCGCATGATCGAGCAGCTCAACGCTGGCAACCTTGACCTCGAGGAAGTCGAAGTGCTAGTGCTCGACGAAGCCGACCGCATGCTCGACATGGGCTTTGCCGATGATGTGCAGCGTCTGGTCGGCGAGTGCGTCAACCGTCAGCAGACCATGCTGTTCTCCGCCACCACCGGTGGTTCGACCCTGCGCGACATGGTCGCCAAGGTGCTGAACAACCCTGAGCACTTGCAGGTCAACAACGTCAGCGACCTGAACGCTACCACGCGCCAGCAGATCGTCACCGCTGACCATAACGTGCACAAAGAACAGATCCTGAACTGGTTGTTGGCCAACGAGACCTACCAGAAGGCCATCGTGTTCACCAACACCCGTGCCGCCGCCGACCGTATCTACGGGCGTCTGGTTGCGCAGGAATACAAGGCCTTCGTGCTGCACGGCGAGAAAGACCAGAAGGACCGCAAGCTGGCCATCGACCGTCTCAAGGCGGGCGGCGTGAAGATCCTGGTGGCCACCGACGTTGCCGCACGCGGCCTCGACGTGGACGGCCTGGACCTGGTGATCAACTTCGACATGCCCCGCAGCGGCGACGAATACGTGCACCGCATCGGCCGTACCGGTCGGGCCGGCAACGATGGCCTGGCCATCTCGCTGATCTGCCACGGCGACTGGAACCTGATGTCGAGCATCGAACGCTACCTGAAGCAGTCGTTCGAGCGCCGTACCATCAAGGAAGTCAAAGGCACGTACACCGGGCCGAAGAAGGTCAAGGCCTCGGGCAAGGCCGTTGGCGTGAAGAAGAAAAAGACCGACGCCAAGGGCGACAAGAAGAAAACCGGCGCCAAGTCGCCGACCAAGCGCAAGATCGCCAACCGGCCGAAGACCGACAACCTGTCGCTCGTCAGCAAGGACGGCATGGCCCCGCTCAAGCGCCGCAAGCCAGAAGCACCGGCTGCCGAATAAGCAGGCGGGCATAAAAAAACCGGACAATGTCCGGTTTTTTTTCGCCATGATCATTCCCACGCTCCGCGTGGGAATGCCTCCAGAGACGCTCTGCGTCGCGCTGTGCTCAACGCTTCCCCGCAGCTTCTCTGAGCTCCTTGAGCCGCGCATCGATCAACTGGCACTTGTCGGGAAACTCGGCGCTTTCGGTATCCAGGTCCATCTTCTGCAGCTTGGCATTCATCTCCTTGGCCTTGTTCGGGTTCTGCTCGGTGAGCTTGGTTACTTCCTTGGCCAGTTCTTCGCGCTTGGCGGTGGCCTCCTCGGGCGTGCAGGCCCAGGCGGGCAGGGCGCTTAACAGCGTGGCGGCGAGAGTCAGCTTCATCAAGGTTTTCATGGTCGGACTTCCTTGGCAGTGATGTGCAGTTGAGGCGGCGAACCTCTGGAAAGTTCAGAGAAATGACGCCCGTCCGTTCGGTTGAACGGCCAGTGCCAGGACGTGTCACTCCCTTAGACGGGCTAACTCCATCGGCCTGCAGGAGGAATCAGGATGACGACTTACAATTGGGATCTGATCGAACGTCTGCTGCATGAAGTGCAGAACGGCGAGGGCAGCTTTGCCCCGCGCAAATACGCCGAGCAGGAAGCGGCCGAGAAGGCGACGGCCGGCGAGGACACTGGCAACCTGGATGCGCTGAAGAAGACCGCGGCCGATTACGAAGCGCTGCTGTTCAAGCGTGGCTTTATTGAGTCGCGGCCGGAAGAAGAGGGCGGCAATGGCGAGAATTTCATCCTGACGGCGCTGGGTGCGCAATTGCTGGCGCTGATCGACAGTTCGATTCCTGGCAATGATCATCCGCGTCAGGTGTTGGATGAACAGGTAGATGCGCTTGATCCGGCAACGTTCGCTGAAGTGGCGTCCAAAGCCCAGATCGCTTGATCCTTTTATGTCCCGGCGCCCCAAGGGAGCCGGGCGAACCTGTCGAATCGGTAATCTGCCGCTAAGGTTGCTGACAGCCGGCGAATCCTAATCTGCTGCCATTCAACTCACGGACTTGAATCGGCATGCACTCCACAACCTCCAGACGCACATTCGTCAAAGGCCTGGCCGCAGGCGGCCTGCTCGGCGGGCTTGGGCTTTGGCGCCCGCCGGTGTGGGCGCTGACCAGCCCCGGCCAGCCCACGGTGCTCGCCGGCAGCGAGTTTGACCTGTTTATTGACCAGACCCCGGTCAACCTGACAGGCCAACCGCGCACCGCGTTGACCGTCAACGGCAGCCTGCCCGGCCCGCTGTTACGCTGGCGGGAGGGCGACACCGTGACCCTGCGCGTGAAAAACCGCCTTGGCGAGCCCACTTCGATCCACTGGCACGGCATCCTGTTGCCATCGACCATGGACGGCGTGCCCGGCCTGAGCTTCAAGGGCATCGAACCGGGCGGCCTTTACGTTTACCAGTTCAAGGTCGAGCAGCACGGCACCTACTGGTACCACAGCCATTCCGGGCTTCAGGAGCAGCAGGGCGTGTACGGTCCGCTGGTTATCGATCCCAAGGAACCCGAGCCTTATAGCTACCAGCGCGATTACGTGGTGATGCTGTCGGACTGGACCGACGAAGACCCCGTCGCCCTGATGAAAACCCTCAAGAAGCAGTCCGATTACTACAACCTGCACAAACCCACCCTAGGCGATTTTATCCGGGATGTGGGCAAGCAGGGCTGGTCGGCCACGGCTGCCGACCGGCTGATGTGGGCGCAAATGAAGATGAACCCCACCGACCTTGCGGACGTCAGCGGTGAGACCTACACCTACTTGCTCAACGGCCAGCCGCCTGGGCAGAACTGGACCGGGGTGTTCAAGCCGGGGGAAAAGATTCGCCTGCGCTTTATCAATGGCTCGGCGATGACCTATTTCGATGTGCGTATTCCCGGGCTGAAGATGACCGTGATCGCCGCGGATGGGCAGCCGGTGAAGCCGGTGAGCGTCGATGAATTCCGTATCGCCGTGGCGGAAACCTACGATGTGCTGGTCGAGCCCGTAGCAGACGCCTACACCCTGTTTGCCCAGTCCATGGACCGCACAGGGTTTGCTCGTGGCACCCTTGCCAGGCAGCCTGGCGCGACTGCGCCGGTACCGCCGCTGGATCCGCGCCCGTGGCTGACTATGGCAGATATGGGCATGGGTGGCATGGATCACGGTGCCATGGCCGATATGCCGGGCATGGAAGGCATGGATCACAGCGCCATGGGCGCGATGGCCATGCAGAAACACCCCGCCAGCGAACAGAACAACCCGCTGGTAGACATGCAGGCGATGAACCCGGTGCCCAAGCTCGACGACCCTGGGATTGGCCTGCGCAACAACGGCCGCCGGGTGCTCACCTATGCCGACCTGCGCAGTGCCTTCGAAGACCCCGATGGCCGCGACCCCTCGCGCACCGTCGAATTGCACCTCACCGGGCATATGGAGAAGTTCGCCTGGTCGTTCAATGGCGTGAAGTTTTCCGATGCCGAGCCCTTGCAACTGACTTATGGCGAGCGCGTGCGGGTGGTGCTGATCAACGACACCATGATGGCCCACCCGATTCACCTGCATGGCTTATGGAGCGACCTGGAGGACGAAAACGGCCAGTTCCAGGTGCGCAAACATACGATCGACATGCCACCGGGCTCCCGTCGCAGTTACCGCGTCACCGCCGATGCCCTGGGACGCTGGGCCTATCACTGCCACCTGCTGTACCACATGGAAATGGGCATGTTCCGTGAGGTGCGCGTGCATGAATAAGGAAGCGAGCATGAACCGTTGCGTTCTACCCGTTTGCATCGCCTTCGCCACGCAGGGGTTCGCCCCATGGGCGTTGGCGGCCGAGGATGAACTTCAGGGCATGAGCCCGGCGACGCCAGCGCTGGCGCAAAGCCGTACGCCGATTCCGGCGCTGACCGACGCAGACCGTGCAGCGGTCTACAACGCGCCGGGAGGGCATCAGGTGCACGACAGCGGCGTGAACTCGATGCTGCTGATCAACCAGTTGGAATGGCAGGGCGGCGACGGCAACGCGCAGAGTTGGGACATCAAGGGTTGGGTCGGCGGTGACATCGACCGGCTGTGGCTACGCAGTGAAGGCGAACGCAGCGCCGGCCGTACCGAAAGCGCCGAAGCCCAAGCCTTGTGGGGGCATGCCATCAGTCCGTGGTGGGACCTGGTCGGCGGCGTGCGCCAGGACTTCAAGCCCGGTGACAGCCAGACCTGGGCGGCCTTTGGCCTACAAGGCATGGCGCTCTACAACTTCGAGGCCGAAGCGACGTTGTTTGTCGGCGAATCGGGGCATACCGCCGCACGCCTGGAAGGTGACTACGACATCCTGCTCACCAACCGCCTGATCCTGCAGCCCACCGCAGAACTCAACTTCTATGCGCAGAACGATCCGCAACGGGGTGTCGGGTCGGGCTTGGCGCAAAGTGAACTGGGCCTGCGCTTGCGCTACGAAGTTCGCCGCGAGTTTGCGCCTTATGTTGGGGTCAGCTGGAACCGGGCTTATGGCCAGACCGCGCAATATGCACGGGACGAAGATGAGGACGTCAACCAACTGCGCTGGGTGGTTGGCGTGCGCCTGTGGTTCTGACGGGTTTCCCTTTTTATTATTCGCCGCCTGGCGCGGCCTGGAGTCTTGCATGTCTATGTTGAAAACCACGCTGCTGGGTGCTGCGCTGTGGGTAGGTTTAAGTCTTAGCCTGCCCGCTTCGGCCCACCCCAAGCTGCTGTCATCCATTCCGGCGGCAGGCGCACAGGGCGCCGCTCCCGCAGTGATTGAATTGCATTTCTCAGAAAACCTGCTGACCCAGTTTTCCGGGGCCAAGTTGATCATGACCGACATGACCGACATGCCGGGCATGCCCAATTCGCCGATGCCGGTGAAGGCCAGCGTGTCGGCGAGCAGCGACCCCAAGGTGATGTTGATCAAGCCGGTCTCCGCACTTACCACCGGCAGCTATCGGGTGGATTGGCGTGCCGTGTCGTCCGATACACATCCGATCACCGGTAATGTGGTGTTCAGCGTGCAGCCATGAGTGAGCTGATCTCCATCGCATTGCGCTTCGCGCTCTATCTCGACCTGATGATGCTATTTGGATTGGGACTGTTCGGCCTTTATGGTCTGCACGCTGAGCAACGTAGATGGCTCAATCTAAGGGCATGGATGGGATTGACGGGCGGCTTGGGGCTGGCGTTTTCGGTGGCGTCGCTATTGGTCATGACCCAATCCATGAGCGGCGCCACTGATTGGCAGGCGCTATGGCCGCATGTGCAGATGATGCTGTGGCAGACCGACTTGGGGCTGACGTGGTGGGTGCGTATCGCGGCGCTGGTCCTGGCGGCACTGAGCACTCATCTGGCGCTGGCCACGCTGTCGGCTGGCGTGGCGTTGGCCACCCTGGTGTGGACAGGGCACGGCGTAATGCACGAAGGCGTGCAAGGTGTGTGGCATATCGTCAGCGACAGTGCACACCTGTTGGCAGCGGCGGGTTGGGTGGGGGCGTTGGCGGCATTCGGTTTGTTGTTGATGCCTGCGCCGTTGCCACAGGATGATCGAGTGCAGGTTCTGGCCAGCGCATTGGCAGGCTTTGAGCGCATTGGCGCGGGATTTGTCTTGGTGCTGATCGGCACTGGCGTTGCCAATTATCTGTTTGTTGTCGGGCCGAATCTGGGGGGCATCAACGGCGGAGTCTACGCGGTGCTGCTATGCCTGAAGCTGGGGTTGTTCGGCGTGATGCTGGCCTTGGCGGCGCTCAATCGCTTTCACCTGACGCCGCTTCTGCAACAATCTATCGCGGCGGGCGATTATAACGTGGCGATCCGTGCATTACGGCGCAGCATGGCCCTGGAGTTTGGCGCTGTGGTGCTCATCCTTGGCCTGGTGGCCTGGCTGGGCACCTTGGCGCCTGACTAAGACTGTGCGCTTTTCAGGCATTTAAGCGTCTGGAAGTCGCTGCGGACCTTGTCGATTTTCTGGGTGAGTTTCACGCGCTGCGCTGGGGAGCTTTGGGCCATCACGTCCACGAGCAAGCCGCGCGCGGCGGCTTCGGTCTGTGCGTAGGCGGCGCGGTATTGCGGGGTCCACAGGCTTTCGCGATCCACCAGCAGTTGCTGGATTTTCTGCGGGAAATCGGCATTGTGGCGTTGTTGCAGCGCCTCGATAAATTGCGCCTGCCAATGGGCGCGGTTGCCGATCCACGCTTGGTTTTGCGCGCCCAACTCGGCCGACCAGGCCGTGACGCGGTTTTGCTGGCCTGGGCTCAACGGGCCGATCCAGGCGTCCAGGCGCTTGCTCATACGCTCGGCGCGTTCTTTGATTTGTTGAGCCAGTGGTGGCTTGAGGTATTCGTCCTGGCGCTTGCGCAGGTCCTTGGCCAGAGCATCGCTCATGTCTTTGACCTGCTGATCGTCCAGGCCTTGCAGCAATTGCACAGCTGAGGGCGTGATTTCCCGAGCAATCTCGGCAATTGCCTGTTTGGCTTCGACAGTACGGGTTGCAATGCGGCGTCGGTGACCTGGTTACTGTCGACCATCTGCTGCAGGCGGTCGAGCCAGTCCAGGTAGCCAGGCAATTGCGTGGTGCAGTGCCAGGCCAGGTGTTCCTTGAGGGTGTCGTTGAACCAGCTCTTTTGCCCGGCATTCATGTCCAGGTAGTCGTTGAGGGTCCAGGGGATGATCACGTCGAGGTTACGGTAGGCCAGGCCCACGCGATTGCAGCCGGCGAGCACCAGGCTCAGGGTCAGCAGTACCATCAGGAGTTTGAGCCGGCGCAACATGGGCAGGTCCTTGCATGGAGGGCGTTAATGCATGTGAACCTGCGCGGGGTGCGACAGTTCAGCCCATCAATAAAACGACCGCGCGGCCTTCAAGGTCAACAGCCCATCACATTGCGAGTTGTGTCCGGAGTAGGCCGAGCAGTCACTGCCGCTGAGGCTGGAGCCGCTGTAGATCAGGTCCAGGTCAATGCCTTTCCAGGCCCGGGAAAACTGCACCGACCAATCGCTGAAACTGCTGATGGCGCCGTTCTCTACCGAGACCGGTGTGCCCAGTTGATGGGTGGTGTACTTCATGCTGACGCCGATGCCGAAAGGCTGGGTACCGCCCAGGTCGGCAAACAGGGTACTGTCCTGGCGGTCGGGGTCGTTGCTGAAGGACACGCCAAAGCGGTTGCCCAACAGGTTCAGCCCGCCGTAGAACTCCTGGCTGTCGAGGGGGCTGACCTTGGGGTAGCTGTAGTGGATCAAGCCGACTTCGTAGCCCAGGGTCTGGTCGAACGGACGCTTGAAGCCCATATAGGAGTCGACTTCAAGGTTATTGGCCGACGACAGGCCCATGTTTGGGGAAAACTGGCCGAAATACAGGCCGCTGTCGTGGGTAAGGTCCAGGCCACCGTGGAACGAGTCGCTGCCAGGGGCGGTCGGCTTGACCAGGCCCTGGGCCATGGTGCGGCTGGGGGTGGTGCCTAATTTCAGGTCGAAGTCACCCAGTTCACGCTGGAAGATATGCGCTTGGGCCAAAGGGCTGGCGACCAGGAGGCTGACCACGACAATACAGCGTTTAAGCATGCTTCACTCCATGAAAAGCGAGGAGCAGTAACGGAAAGATTCAGGCGGATGCCCGTGCTAGACGTGTGCAAGGATACCGGCGAATGCCAGGCGTTGAGGCCCGTTCGTCGATTAGCTGCGTATTGAAGGTGTTGGGAGGGGGTTGCAACTCTAGTCCTAGCGCCTTGAGGCAAGACGCTTAGGGACCAGATGCAGTGCGCGGGTAAGACTATTACTTCTTGCCCAGGCTGATCTGCTTGGACGGGCCGAAAGTCTGGCCGCTCACGCCCTTGGCAATTTGCTGGATTTCGCCGCCGGACTTGAGGAACGCAGCGATCTGGCTGTTGATCGATTCGCTGGTTTCAACGGCGGGAGCTGGCTTTGCTTTGCTGTTGGATGCTTTTACACGCATGGCGGCCACTAACCTGTAGAAAATTAACTTGGCCAGGCATCGTACAGGAAATACTTGACAATTGCTTGGCAAATATCCCTCAGAATTAATACGCAGCGTTGGAAATAGCCGAAGTTCAGCGCCGAAATAACGCGCTAACTTACTGTTTTAGCAAGAAACCACAGCCTGGGTGGCCCGCTGGTGGCCTGCTCAAAGTGAACCGAACGATCAGACGAGTGGGGCGCTGCCATTGGAACGCCATGCCAGCCCGCGATTTTTCAGGCGCGCGCGCGTGCAGGGCCCAACTCGGGTAGAATGCCGCCCACGCAATGAGGGTATTGGAAATGGCTTTAGTCGGGCGCTACAACAGCTTGCAAGTGGTCAAGCACACTAACTTTGGTTTGTACCTCGATGGTGCGCAAGATGGGGAAATCCTCTTGCCTAATCGGTATATCCCTAAAGATATTCCCAGTGAAGATGAAGACTGGCTCAACGTTTTCATTTATCTGGACAGCGATGACAAACTTATCGCCACCACCGAAAAACCCAAAGTTCAAGTCGGTGAATTTGCCAGTTTGAAAGTTGTGGAAGTCAACAGCATTGGCGTGTTCCTTGATTGGGGTTTGCCCAAGGATCTGCTGCTGCCGTATTCGGA
>NZ_WKCD01000081.1:0-20383 GCF_021606625.1 Pseudomonas sp. PA-4-8C | reverse complement strand
GGCCGCAGCGGTGTGCCTGGCGGCATTGCCGCTTGCCGCCTTCACCGGCTGGGAAGCGGGCTGGTTGCCCAGCTCCTATGAACGCTTCGAAGCCGCCAATGGCTTGAAAAAAGTCACCCTGGGCGATGGCAGCCAAGTGGAGTTGAACCTGGGCACCGAGTTGGTCTACAGCCATTACAAGGACCAGCGCCGTGTCACCCTGAAAAAGGGCGAAGCGTTCTTCAACGTCACGCACGACAGCCACCACCCGTTTATCGTGCGGGCCGGCGAAGGCCAGGTGCGAGTGACCGGCACGCAATTCAATGTCTGGGAATATGAAAATCAGGTGCGGGTGATGTTACTGGAGGGCTCGGTGCAGATCTCCAGCGACGGCGAGCATGCCAGTGTGCCGCTTAGCCCAGGCATGCAAGCCAGTTTCCATCAGGGTGACGCGACCCCGCAGGTCGCCGCTATCAATCCCGATGACACCGCGCTGGCATGGCGCCAGGGCAAGCTGGTGCTCGACAACTTGACCCTCACGGACGCCTTGCCCCTGATCAACCGCTACCTGAAAAAGCCGGTGATGCTCGCAGACGCCAGTACCGGCGCGATTCGCGTCGGCGGTATCTACAACATCAATGAGGTCAACAACCTCGTGCCCTCCCTGCCCAAGGTGTTGCCGGTGTACCTGACCCAAAACCAGGACGGCAACCCCGTGCTCAACTCCATTCCCCGTAAAGCCCCCAAGGGCTGAGCCCGCTCGCACGAACGGGTACGTTTGGGCCGCGGGTGTCCATTTTTGAAACACCTGCCTCGCCTGCATCGCACGCCGTGTGCGGATTCATGGTTCTGTCACAGGCAGTGTTACATCGCTGAGACAGCGTGAGGTGAGTACAGGCATATCTCAAGCGCTCAGGGCTGTTTCAAAGCTGAAACAGAGTTGCCATCACTTTGCCTCGACTTAAGCCCAACCCCTTGAATAACAACATCTAATAAAAAGCGGCACGCCTCCTGCTCCTTTCCTGATAACGCTGTTTAGGGTCAGCGTGAAGAATAAGGACTGCCGCCGTGAACACACTCACACACGCCTCGTCGATAAACGTACTTCTGATCAGCTGTGTGCTCAGTGCCGGTGTCAGCCTGACGAGCCAGGCAGGTGACGGCGTGATCGTGACCGGGCGCACCGTGCAAGGCCATATGTATGGGCGTACCTCGCTGCCCGACCCCTACCCCAACACTGCCAATGCCAACCCCAGCAAAGAGATCAACAGCGCCCTGACCGGCGAACTCAGCGACAGGGATATCGGCGGCATCAGCAGTGGCTCCAGCCTCGCCCGCTCCCTGCAGCCCAACGGCAGCCTGTCAGGCCTGGGCGCCACCCAAAACAGCATGTCGACACTCGGCGCTGGCGCAGCGGCAGGCCATGGTGCGGGCAGCGGCAGCAGCATGGGCGGGCAGATCAGCGACTCGATCCAGCGTGGCATGGCGCCGCTCAACAACCTCGGCAGCATGATGGGGGGCAAGTGATGAAGCGCGCCCTGTTGGTGCTTGCCCTGCTGGGCAGCGCCTCGGCCATGGCCGACAACACCGCCGTGATCAACCACAGCGGCCAGCAATACGACGGCGTGCTGTCGATCAACCAGGCCGCCGGCACGGGGCAACAAATGTCCAACAGTCGCGCCATCGCGCTCGGTGGCCAGGCCACCAACGTCGACATTCAGCGCGTCGACGGCAAGGTCGACCCGTCCCTGAACGCCAAGGCAGCGATCCAGGGCAACTCATTCAGCAGTGGCAACGGTGTGCTGGGCATCAACCAGGCGGCCGGGGCCAATAACCAATCCATCAACGCTGTGCGGATCAGCCTCAACCCTGGCCCGCAGAGCATCGATGACAGCGTCCTGTTGCAACAGAACACGACGACGCTGGCAACCGACTCAGGGCTCACCCCCACCACTGGCAGCCGCCAGGTCGTGACCAGCGACCAGGCCTTCACCGGCAGCCGAGGAGTGACACAGGTGAACCAGAGTGCCGGGGTGGGGAACCGAGTGGCTAACACCCTGGGCATCACTATCAAGTAACCGCTTGGTGGACGTTCGTTAGACCGTACCAACACTTAACCAACTAATTAGAAGCAAGGAGAAACACCATGAAACCTCAAATGGCTCTGAAACCAATGGTTTTCGCTCTCGCCGCACTCATGGCTGCTGCTGCTCAAGCGGGTGGCTGGCATCCAACCCCACAACCCACCGGTACCGTGGCCGCTGTCGTCACCGATGTGCAAAAAAGCGAACACAACAAATTCGACGACACCAACACCGAGAACAACGCATCAGCCGACAACTCGGTAAATAGCAACAGCGGTAATGTCGGGGTCAACGCACAATCAGGTTCCGGCAACCAGGCTGACAACGCCGGCGCCATCTCCAGTGCCAAAGGCGACTTCGCCACCGTGTTTGCCGTGATTGATGTCGACCAAGGCAGCTCGCATAACAACTTCGTCAATAAAGGCACGCAAAACAACGCCTCCCTGGACGGCTCCATCACCGGCAACTCCGGCAACGTGGGTTACAACGGCCAGGCCGGCCAGGGCAACCAGGGTAAAAACAACCTGGCCATCACCACCGCTGACGGCAAGAACATCGCAGCGGCCTCCAACACCGAGCAGAACTCTCTCAACAACAGCTACCTGAACACGGCCGCCAGCAGCCATGGTTATGGCAAGCCTCAATACGTGTCCAACAACGCAAGCCTCGACAACTCGGTTAACCGCAACTCCGGCAACGTAGGTGTCAACCTGCAATCGGGTGCGGGCAACCAAGGCAGCAACAGCCTGTCGATCGGCCAAGGTTGCAGCGTCTGCGCCAGCGGCGTGCGCTTCTGATCCAACGGGGCCTTGGCGACAAGGCCCTTTTTTATTCCAGTGTCCAACAGGTCATTCGATCATGCGTATCGCGACCCTCACCCTCTTGATGTTGCTCACCGGCACGACCTGGGCAGGCACCATGGCGGTTTCCGCCATGCCCGGTGGTGCGGTGATTTTCAAGAAGGTCGAGAGCATCCGTGAACGCAGGTTCGCCAACCTGGTGGAACAGAAAACCGATTTCAGCTGCGGTGCCGCGGCACTCGCCACCATCCTGCGCCAGGCCTATTGGCTGGACGTCGACGAAGCACACATCATCAAAGGCATGCTGGTCACCGCCGACCAGGACCTGGTACGAACCCAGGGTTTTTCCATGCTGGACATGAAGCGCTACCTCGAAAGCATCGGCATGCGTGCCCGGGGCTACAAGATCGCGCCCGAGACCCTGCTGACCGTGAAAATCCCCGTGGTGGTGCTGCTGGAAATCCGCGGCTACAAGCACTTCGTGGTGTTGCAACGGGCCGACAAGGACTGGGTGTACATCGGCGACCCCGTATTGGGCCACAAGCGCTATTCCCATGACGATTTCGTCAAAGGCTGGAATGGCATTGTCTTCGCCGTACTGGGCGAGGGTTACGACAAGGCCAACGTGTTGCTCGACCCGCCCCTGCCGCTGACCGCCAAGAGCCAGATGAATGAGTTCCGGCCCGTGGGCGATGCCGAGCTGATGGATTTCGGTTTTATCCAGAGCGACTTCTTCTAGAAGCGCAATAAGGGGCAGGACGCCCCAGGAGCAGCAGATGAACACTTCCCGTTGGCTGACGGTCTTGTGTCTGGCCGCCTCAATGCCTGCTTATGCGTCCTCGGGGTTCAAGCCCATCGAACTCAAGGACGCCGAAATGGCCGAGCTGCGTGGCCGTTACGTGATGCCGGGGCGCATCATCAGCTTTGGCATTGTCATGAGCAGCACCTGGACCAATGCCGAAGGTAGCAACATCACCGGCACGGCCAACATGCAGATCGACAAGACCACCATTACGCCACAGTTCTACGTGCAAACTACCGGCTCGACCGGTACCGGCACGCGCCCCAACACAGGCACCGGAAATGTGGTCGGTGGTGCCGGCCTCGGCAGCGGCCAGGGCGTGACCCAAAGTGTACGCACCGCCGGCGATGGCAACGCCGCCTACAACAATGTGGGCATCAACGTCGAGAATGGGGTTACCCCCGCCAATAACCTGCAGTCCGGCCAGGTGCTGGTGGCTGGCGGCACAGTGACCGGCGACAGCGCCGCGGGCCGTGTCAGCGTTTCGGCAAACAATGCCGGCGTGCAGATGGCCATCCAGGCCAATCACAACCAGGGCAACAGCCTGCAACAGATCGGCGCGGGGAATGTGCTGCAGGGCACGGTTTTGACCGGCGATAGCAACCTTGTCAGAAACATCACCCAGATCAATGTTGTGATGAACAATAACGGGCTGAACAACGCCGCGTTGAACTGCAACCTGGATCAACTTAAAGGCCTACGCACGCTCGGTTATTGAACTACGCTGACCCTCGACACTTACGCATTAGAAAAGGACGGCTTATTTCATGCATCGATCGTTATCGCTACGTGCGGTGGTTTGTTTGAGTACGCTCTTGCCCGCATCCGTACTGTATGCCGCGCCAGACGCTGACATCGAAACCCTGAAGAAGGAACTGCTGGAACTCAAGCAACGTTACGACGTGCAGCAAAAAGCTCTGGCGGTGCTGGAGCAACGTGTGCGCCAGGTCGAGGACCAACCGGCAACGCCTGCCCCCAGGCGCCTGGCTAAATCACCTGCCGACTTCAAGAACGGCGCTAACGCTGTCGCGGCCAGCGGTACGGGCGCAGCCGCGGCGTCCGGTGGCGCTGGCGGAGGTGGCAGCTCCTACGGCCAGGCCCTCAAGGACGACTCGGCCCCTGCGCAAAGTGTGAGCAACCTGTACAACGAAGCCAGCGGCTTTTTCGGCAACGGCAAGTTCAGCGTGGAAACCGGCATCACGTATGCCCGTTATGACGCGCGCCAGTTGACGCTCAATGGTTTCCTGGCGCTGGACTCGATCTTCCTGGGCAACATCAACCTGGACCGTATCAAATCCGACAGCTGGACCCTGGACCTCACCGGGCGCTATAACGTCGACAACCGTTGGCAGTTCGACCTGAACGTGCCGGTGGTGTACCGCGAGTCCACCTACCAGTCGGGCGGCGCTGGCAACGACGCCACCGCCACCTCCGAAGGTTCCGTGACCCGCGACCCGACCATCGGCGATGTCAACTTTGGCGTGGCTTACAAGTTCCTCGACGAAACCCCGACCTTGCCGGATGCGGTAGTGTCCGTGCGCGTCAAGGCACCGACGGGCAAGGAGCCTTTCGGCATCAAACTGGTCAAGCAACCGAACAACGACAACCTCTACGTGCCCGAAAGCCTGCCGACGGGCAACGGGGTCTGGTCTGTTACGCCGGGCATTTCCCTGGTCAAGACCTTCGACCCGGCCGTGTTGTTCGGTTCGTTGTCGTACACCCACAACTTTGAAGACTCTTTCGATGACATCAGCAGTGAAGTCAATCAGAAGGTGGGAGGCAAGGTGCGCCTGGGCGACAGCTTCCAGTTCGGGGTCGGCGTAGCGTTTGCCTTGAACGAGAAGATGAGTATGTCGTTCTCGGTGTCCGACCTGGTACAGCGCAAGAGCAAGCTCAAGCCGGATGGCGGCGACTGGCAATCGGTGGTGTCCAGCGATGCCAACGCCGGCTATTTCAACGTGGGCATGACCATTGCCGCCTCGGATAACCTGACCATCGTGCCGAACCTGGCGATCGGCATGACCGATGATGCGCCGGACTTTACGTTCAGCCTGAAATTCCCATATTACTTCTGATTGGCTTGCCCGCAGGCGTTGTGTCAGTTGCTGCATCTGTGACTGCACTACCGCTTTCGCAGGCAAGCCAGCTCCCACATTGGCCATGCATTGCCCACAGAATCAGCGCCTGGCACAGATCCCCTGTGGGAGCGGGCTTGCTCGCGAAGGCGGTATGTCAGCCACTGAAGCTTTAACTGAACCACCGCTTTCGCAGGCCTGCTCCCACGTTGGGTCTACCCGCCCTAGCGGATCTGGTGTTTGTGCAGCAACCGGTAGAATGTCGGCCGGGAAATCCCCAGCACGCGGGCTGCGACACTGAGGTTGTCGCTGTGCCGGTTGAGCACATCGCACAGCGCTTGGCGTTCGGCGCGGTGTTTGTAGTCTTCCAGTGTTGCCATCGGTGCCGAAATAACCTGCTGGCCTTGCAGCCCCAGGTCAACCGCTTCGATCTGCCGCCCTTCGGCCAACACCAGGCCGCGGCGCACGCGGTTGGCCAGTTCACGTACATTGCCCGGCCACGGGTGTTGCCCCATCGCCACCAAGGCCTCTTCGCTGAAACTGCGCGGGCGCCGCCCGGTTTCCTGGCTATAGAAACGTGAAAAATGGTTGGCCAGCATCGCCACATCGCCATGGCGTTCACGCAACGGCGCGGTGACCACTTGCAGGACATTCAGGCGGTAATACAGGTCTTCGCGAAACGCGCCCTTCTCCACCGCGGCCTCAAGGTTGACGTGAGTGGCGGCCAACACGCGTACATCCACCGGTATCGGCTGGCTTCCGCCGACGCGTTCGATGTGCTTTTCCTGAAGAAAGCGCAACAAGTTGGCTTGCAGCTCCATCGGCAGATCGCCAATTTCATCGAGGAACAGCGTGCCGCCGTTGGCCGCTTCAATACGCCCGATTTTGCGCTGATGAGCGCCGGTAAACGCGCCTTTTTCGTGGCCGAACAGCTCGGACTGGATCAGGTGTTCAGGGATGGCGCCGCAGTTGATCGCGACAAACGGCTTGGCGTGCCGTTGGGATTGGCGGTGCAAAGTCTTGGCCACCAACTCTTTACCCGTGCCACTGTCACCGCGGATCAACACCGGGGATTCCGTCGGCGCCAGCTTGGACAACAACTTGCGCAACTCACGAATGGGGCGGCTCTCGCCCAGCAATTCGTGGGGCTCATCCACCGGCGCGTAGCCCTTGCCACGCAGGCGCGCCATGCCGAACGCACGGCCCAGGGTCACCTGCACCCGGGACACATCGAAGGGCAAGGTGTGGAAGTCGAAGAACCATTCGCAGACAAAATCGCCGACGTTCTGCAAACGCAGTACATCCTGGCTGAGCACGGCGATCCACTCGGTGCCGCTGCGACCAATCAACTCCTTGACCGCTTCGGGGCGTTCCAGGTGGTCACGTTGCAAACGCAGCAGGCCCACATCGCAGGAGCGCTCACCCACCGCCTCCAGGGCACAGCTGTCCACTTCCCAGCCGGCGGTGCGTAAACCGGGCAAGAGCCCGTGGCAGTCGTCACAGGGGTCGACCACCAGTAAGCGGCGTTGGGGGGGCGTCGCAATCATGACTATTCCTTGGCGCCAAGATTATTAAAGTTATTTAGAAACAACAGTTTGTGGCGACTGCTGGTAACCCTAGCAAGATCTTGACGCTGACCTTGTACCATTTCGCTATAAGTGTGGGCAAAAAGCCATGCCTGTTTCGTAGCGCGCCCGAAGTTGCCCGCCAGTGAAAGGCTTATTGCGCTTTCAAAACAGCCGCTTACATGACGTCAATCAGGGAAAGTTAAAATTTCTTGCCCTAGCATGTGACCCGCACCCCACCATCGTGCATCAGTACAAGTAACCCACCGCACGGTCAGCCCAACCGCCGGTACTCACTTGAATGGGCATACAGAGAGAAGACCCAAATGAACGCTCCGCTGCGCATCAACGAAGCTCTTTTGATTGCAGACCGTGCTTTCCAGCCCTTTCAGTGCGTGGCCTGGCACGATGGCGTTGGCGCCCTCAGCCTGAGCGTCATCGACCGTACCAACACCCGCATCGGCAGCAAACAGCTGTCCTCCACTGCGTATACCGACCCGGCTCAACTTGAAAACCTATTGTTGCAGGCCCGTGCCGAGCTCGATAAAGAGGGCCACCAGTTGCAACAGTGGGCAATGCCGAAGTAATTGCATGCAGCAACTTCCAGCCCAAGTAAAACTTGAGCTGGAAGTTGTGCAGTCATACGTCAGTCATTAACGTGCGGTGAGAATAAAACGCTCGAACGCCTCGGCAGCGCCGTCCTCGACATTACTGCCGGTGACCACATTGGCTTGGCGCTTGACGGTTTCTTCGGCCTGGCCCATGGCAATCGACAACCCCGCCACATGAAACATCGCCGGGTCATTGCCACCGTCGCCAATCGCGGCCGTTTGCGCAAGCGGTACGCCCAGGTGCTTGGCCAGGGTTTTCAAGGCTTCGCCTTTGTTGGCCAGCATCGCGGTCACGTCCAGGTACACCGGTTGCGAACGCGACACCTGGGCCAACCCCTGCACTTTCGGCTGCAATTGCGCTTCAAGCTCCACCAACAACTGGGTGTTGTTGCTGGCGGCGACGATCTTGTCGACCCGGTCCAGGTACGGCTCGAAACTCTCTACCACCACCGGCCCATAGCCCAAGCCATCAGCTTCGCGCTGCACCATGGGCCCGGGCGGATCACGGCGCAGCCAGTCACCATCGGCAAACACCCAGACTTCCACGTCCGACTCGGCCGAAAACAGCGCCAGGGTGATCAGTGCCGCTTCCGCCGGCAGATGGTGGGCAACCAGGATGCTGCCATCCGGGTTGACCAACGTGCCGCCATTGAAGCCCGCCACCGGCACATCAATACCGAAGGTTTCGATCAAATGCCGCATGGCCTTGGGCGGACGCCCGCTGGCCAGACTGAAATGCACCCCGGCCTCGCGCATCGCGCGAATGGCATCGGCGGTGCGTTGGCTGAGGCTGTGGTCGGGATGCAATAGCGTCCCGTCCACATCACTGAGGACAAACCGGATGGGTTGAATCGTCGCGTCACTCATCCGAGGCTATGCCAAGCGCGGCCATCGCGGGCCAGCAAGGCATCGGCCGCCGCCGGGCCATCCTCACCCGCCTTGTAAGCCTGGATATCGTCATCTTGCTTCCACGCATCCAGGAACGGCTGCACCGCACGCCAACCGTTCTCGATGTTGTCGGCACGCTGGAACAAGGTCTGGTCGCCGGTCATGCAGTCGTAGATCAGGGTTTCGTAACCCGTCGACGGCTGCATTTCGAAGAAGTCCTTGTAGTCAAAGCCCAATTCGATATTGGCCATCTCCAGGGTCGGCCCAGGCTGCTTGGCCAACAGGTCGAACCACATGCCTTCGTTCGGCTGGATCTGGATCTTCAGGTAAGTGGGCTTGAGTTCATCGACTTCGGTATCGCGAAATTGCGCATAAGGCGCCTGCTTGAAGCAGATCACGATCTCGGTGTCGCGGATGCTCATGCGCTTGCCGGTACGCAGGTAAAACGGCACACCGACCCAACGCCAGTTATCAATCATCACTTTCAGCGCGACGAAGGTCTCGGTACTGCTGTCCGGCGCGACGTTGGCTTCTTCGCGATAACCGGGCAATGGCTTGCCAGCGATTTCGCCAGCGGTGTACTGGCCGCGCACAGAATTGGCCCGCGCATCTTCCAGCGACCAGGGGCGGATCGCACCCACCACTTTGGCCTTCTCACCCCGCACCGCGTCGGCACCAAAGGCTGCCGGCGGTTCCATGGCAACCATCGCCAGCAACTGGAACAGGTGGTTGGGCACCATGTCCCGCAGCGTGCCGGTCTTCTCGAAGAAGTTGCCCCGGGTTTCAACGCCGACGGTTTCAGCGGCAGTAATTTGCACGTGATCGATGTAGTGGTTGTTCCAGAACGCTTCGAACAGCACGTTGGAGAAACGGCTGACCAGGATGTTCTGCACCGTCTCCTTGCCCAGGTAATGGTCGATGCGGTAGATCTGCTTCTCGCTCATCACCTTGAGCAGGCAGGCGTTGAGCGCCTCGGCGGTGGCCAGGTCGGAGCCGAACGGCTTCTCGATGACCACGCGGCGAAAGCCATCGTCGGTTTCATTCAACAAGCCGGCACTGCCCAGGCGCTGCACCACTTCACTGAAGAAGCGCGGTGCAGTGGCGAGATAGAACACCGCATTACCGGTGCCGCTGTCAGCGATCTTGCTGGCGATATCGGCATAGGTGCTGTCGTCGAGGAAATCTCCCTCGACGTAGCTGATGCCCTTGGCCAATTGCGCCCACAACGCAGGGTCGAGGGCGTTTTCGGCATTGCCCCGGACCTTGCTGGAGGCTTCGGTACGAATGAAGTCTTCGAGTTTCTTGGCAAAGTCCGCATCGCTGATGGCGTTGTGATCAACGCCGACAATACGCAGGCCATCGCCCAGCAACCCGTCGCGGCTCAGGTTGTACAGCGCCGGCATGAGCAGGCGCTTGACCAGGTCGCCATGGGCGCCAAACAGAAACAACGTGGTGGGTGGAGCAGGTTCGGCCTTGGTTTTTTTGCCGTTGGCGGTCATTTTTTGGAAGTCTCCACATGGCCGCCAAAGCCGAAGCGCATGGCAGACAGCATTTTGTCACCGTAGGTGCTCTGCTGGCGGGAACGGAAACGCGCGAACAGCGAGGTCGACAACACTGGAACCGGCACCGCCTGCTCCATGGCCGCTTCGATAGTCCAACGGCCTTCACCGCTGTCGGCCACGGAGCCTGAGTAGCCGTCGAGTTTCGGGTCGGTGGCCAGGGCGTCGGCGGTCAGGTCCAGCAGCCAGGACGACACCACGCTGCCACGACGCCAGACTTCGGCGATGTCGCCAACGTTGAGGTCAAAGCGTTGGTCTTCCGGCAGGTTTTCCGAGTTCTTGGTCTTGAGGATGTCAAAACCTTCGGCAAACGCCTGCATCATCCCGTACTCGATGCCGTTGTGGATCATCTTGACGAAGTGGCCCGAACCCGCTGGGCCGGCGTGGATGTAACCCTGCTCGGCACGTGGGTCGGCAGAGGCCGAACGGTCCTTGGTGCGCGGGATGTTACCCAGGCCCGGCGCCAGGCTTTTGAAGATCGGGTCGAGGCGATTCACGGTCTCGGTGTCGCCACCGATCATCATGCAATAGCCACGCTCCAGGCCCCAGACGCCGCCCGAGGTGCCCACGTCCACATAGTGCAGGCCCTTTTCAGCCAGGGCCTTGCCGCGACGCACGTCGTCCTTGTAGTTGGTGTTGCCGCCGTCGATGATCACATCGCCGTCTTCCAGCAGTTCGCTCAGCACGTTGATGGTGTCTTCGGTGGGCGCGCCCGCCGGCAACATCACCCAGACAGCGCGAGGCTTTTGCAGGCCGGCCACCAGCGCTTTCAAGTCGGCGACGCCGGTGGCGCCCTCCTCGCTCAGGGCTTTGACGAAGGCTTCGTTACGGTCGTATACAACGGTGGTATGCCCATTGAGCATCAGGCGCCGCGCAATGTTACCGCCCATGCGGCCTAGTCCGATAATCCCCAGTTGCATGTGCTGATGCTCCTAACTTCTAAAAAATGTGTGACATAGTTTATAGCGCAATGAGGCTAATGAGGGTTAGTCCAGAGCGGATCCGTGTAGTTTCATGACAAAAAAGTTGCCATCGTTTCACCATCACCCCGGCAAAAGTCACACGACCACCAAAAATAAAAAAGTTCCCTTGCAGCGAAAAAGAATTCAAACTTGCTTCCGACTGTTGCCAAAAACCTGTTTTGGCACCGCGATCTACCGGCTATTTGCGAGGTAAGCAATGAGCACAGCACAGATGACCCGTCCGCCACAGACCCTCTACGTCACTATCCGTCGCGATGAACTGCGCCAGTTGAAAGACGAGCGTGATCAGTTGCAACAGGAAGTCCTGCGCCTGCGTTCACACCTTCAAGCCCATCTCGATCAGCCGTCGGATGCCAAGCCTGCGCTGTGCTGAAGCCCGCGCCAGTAGCCTTGTAAGGCAATACCTACAGAAAACTCACAAAGTTTTCACACTCCCCTCTTGATACTCCCGTTCCGCGATGCCGCTCACTTCCTGGGCGGCCCGATGTTGCGCGCCTGTGCGCGACAATCTTTTTCTGATGGGGCGCTGGATGGCGATGTTCAAACGCAGCACGACGACTGCGAAAGGCTTTGATTGGGCCGGCCTTGGCTGGTTATTCCTGTTTTTCTGGTATTTCTCGGGTATTACCCAACTTCTTATCCAACTGACCGGCACCTCCGGCTTCAGTGGCTTCCGCCAGGCCTTCTTCATGAGTGCGCTGTGGCTGGCGCCGATGTTGCTGTTCCCGCGTCGTACGCGCCTGCTCGCCGCCTTGATCGGCGTGGTGCTGTGGGCTTGCTCTATGGCGAGCCTGGGTTATTTCTTCATTTACCAGCAGGAGTTCTCCCAGAGCGTCATCTTCATCATGTTCGAGTCGAACATCTCTGAAGCCGGCGAATACGCCACCCAATACTTTGCCTGGTGGATCGTGCTGGCGTTCATTGCCCACACCGCCTTCGCCATCTTTCTGTGGACGCGCTTGCGCCCGGTGTACCTGCCGCGCGGTCAGTCGATCGTGGCAGCCATTGCCATCGTCCTGGCAGTGGTGGGCTACCCACTGGTCAAGCAGATCGCCACCAGCGAAACCATGGAATTGGCCATCGACCGTTTCGAAACCCGCATCGAGCCTGCCGTGCCTTGGCAGATGATCGTCGCCTACCGTCGCTACACCGAGCAGTTGGACAACATGCAAGGCATGCTCACCAGTGCGAGCAAGATCCCACCCTTGAACAACCTCAAGGACAGCATGGCCGGCCAGCCGTCCACACTCGTATTGGTGATCGGCGAGTCCACCAACCGCCAGCGCATGAGCCTCTACGGCTACCCGCGCAACACCACGCCGGAACTGGACAAGCTGCGCGACCAGTTGGCCGTGTTCGATAACGTCATCACCCCGCGCCCGTACACCATTGAAGCACTGCAACAGGTGCTGACCTTCGCCGACGAAGAAAACCCGGACCTGTACCTCAAGACGCCGTCGATTGTCAGCGTGATGAAACAGGCTGGCTACAAGACCTTCTGGATCACCAACCAGCAGACCATGACCAAACGCAACACCATGCTCACGACCTTTTCCGAACAGGCCGACGAGCAGGTGTACCTCAACAACAACCGCAACCAGAACGCCCGTCAGTACGACGGCGATGTACTGGCGCCGTTTTCCAAGGCCCTGGCCGATACCGCCGAGCGCAAGTTCATCGTGGTGCACCTGCTGGGCACCCACATGAGCTACCAGTACCGGTACCCGCCAACCTTCGACAAGTTCACCGACCGCCAGGGCGTGCCGGCGGGTGTCAGCGATGCGCAGTTGCCGACCTACAACAGCTATGACAACGCCGTGCTGTACAACGACTTCGTGGTCTCCAGCCTGATCAAGGACTACGCCAAGACCGACCCCAACGGCTTTTTGCTGTACCTGTCGGATCACGGCGAAGACGTGTTCGACTCCGCCGGCCATGACACCTTGGGCCGTAACGAAGGCAAGCCGACTGCGCCGATGTACACCATCCCGTTCATGGCCTACGCCTCGCCAAAATGGCGCGAAAGCCACGACTGGAGCTTTGCCGGCGACTTGCAGCGGCCTTACAGCAGTTCGCAGTTGATCCACACCTGGGCCGACATGGCAGGCTTGAGTTTCGACGAACTGGACCACAGCAAGAGCCTGGTGAGCGACAGCTTCAAGCCACGCCCGCTGTTGATCGGCAACCCTTACGAGACCAAGCAGAAGGCGCTGATCGACTTCAGCCTGATCAAGCCCAAGAAGGCCGACGGCGCCGAAGTGGTGGCCAAGTAAGCCAGGGCCTTGTAACAGAAAGATAACAATCATTCTCGTTTGAGCCTAAAGTTCCGCAGCTCCTTTCGTCTTTGAACCATGCCCTCCCTGCCTGGGGAGGTATCAAAGACGACAAGGAGTCTGCAGTGATGTTCGCGCCCTTCACCCGTTCCATGACCTTCACCCTCGGCCTGTTCAGCCTGGCGCTGAGCCCGGATTCGCTGGCCGACACCACCCCCGAAACAGCCCCTACCCAAGCCTTGGAACTGGGCGCGACCACTATCAGCGCCGACGGCCTGGGCTCCACCACCGAGCATACCGGCGCCTACACCACCGGTTCGATGAGCACCGCCACGCGGCTGAACCTCTCCGTCAAGGAAACCCCGCAATCGATCTCGGTGGTCACACGCCAGCAGATGGACGACTTCAATCTTAATACCCTGACGGAGGTGTTGCGCCAGACCACGGGCGTCAACGTTCAGCATTACGACTCCGATCGTGTCTACTACTCCGCCCGAGGCTATGGCATCAACAACTTCCAGGTTGACGGCATGCTCAACACCTTCGGCTACATGAAGACCGACGCCGACACCATCATCTACGACCGCATCGAAGTAGTGCGCGGCGCGACGGGCCTGACCACGGGCGCAGGCGACCCTTCGGCCACCGTCAACATGGTGCGCAAGCGCCCTACCGCGCAGTGGCAGGCCAAGACCGGCATCAGTGGCGCCAGCCATGACAACTACTACAGCTACGTTGATGTGGGCGGCCCGCTGGCGTTCGACGGCAAGCTGCGCGGGCGCAGCGTGCTGGCCTACCGCGACAGTCGGTCCTTTCGTGACAACTATGGGCTGCAGCGGGCAGTGGGCTACGGCATCCTCGAGGCTGATCTTTCCGACGATACCGTGCTGGCCGTCGGCTTTGATTACCAGGACAAACAGGTACAGGGCACCTCCTGGGGCACCGTGCCCTACTGGAACAGCCAGGGCGGCAAGGCCAGGCTACCCCGCTCCACCAACATGGCGGCGCACTGGAGCTCCTGGCCACTGACCGACAAGACCACCTTCGCCACCCTCGACCATCGGCTCGGCGGCGACTGGCACTTGAAGGCCGCCTACACCCATCGCCAAAGCGACACCGATGGCAAGGTGTATTACGGCGGCGCCGGCTTCCCCAACCCCGACCGCAGCGGCATGACGGCCTGGGCCAGCCATATGCGCGGTACCTCGCGCATGGAGGCCATCGACCTCAACCTGGCCGGTAGCTACACGCTGCTGGGCCGCGAACACGCGCTGATGATGGGCTATGGCGAAGCTGCGCAACGGGATGTCTCGCCCTTTATGCGCAGCGACCTGCCAGACAGCTACTACCCCATCCAGGACTGGAAGCACATGGGCGGCATCGGCAAGTTCACCGACCAGGTGACCGACCTGAAGGGTGAGCACAGCAAAAAGCAACAGAAAGCCGGTTACCTGGCCACGCGGCTGAGCCTCACAGACCGCTTGCACGCCGTGCTGGGCAGCCGTTACGGCAGTTGGGAGCTGGAAAGCGCAGAGCCCAAATACAATGCCAACGACCAACTCACCGCGTCGGGCAAAACCAGCCAGACCCACAATGATATGTGGACGCCCTACGCCGGCCTGCTCTACGACATCACGCCGCAATACACCGTTTACGCCAGCTATACCGACATCTTCAAACCCCAGAACAACCGCGATGCCAACAAGAAGTACCTGGAGCCCGTGGTCGGCAGTAACTACGAAGTGGGCCTCAAGGGCAGTGTGCTGAACGAGCGCTTGAACCTGGCCGCTGCGTACTTCTGGAGCACCCAGGACAACGTCGCCGAGCGAGATGACTCAGTACCGCCCAATCCGGTCACCGGCGAGGAATACTACAAATCCGGCGGCAAAGGTAACAAGGTCAACGGCTTCGAGCTGGAAGCCGCCGGGGAAATCACGCCGGACTGGAATCTGACCGCCGGCTATACCTACACCCATTCGGTCAATGGCTCAGACAAACGCACTAACACCAGCCAACCCTTGAACCTGCTGAAGATCTCCAGCGCCTATCGCCTGCCGGGCGCCTGGCGCAATCTGACGGTCGGCGGCGCCGTGAACTGGCAGAGCGAAACCTACGACTTCAGCAACCGCCCGACCGGGCAGCGCAAAAGCGAAGGTCGGCCGATCACCACCCGGGCGAAAATCACGCAACAGGGCTATACCGTGGTCAACCTGATGTCACGCTACCAGTTCGACGAACAGGTTTCGGCGTCGGTCAACGTGAACAATCTCTTTGATAAGAAATACTACGAGCGCGTTGGTTTTTATAACGGCGTGTATTGGGGTGAGCCGCGTTCCGTCACGCTGGCATTGGATTGGAAGTTATAGCCCCGCCCGTTGAAGTTAACAAAACTGTTAACTTCAACGGCATCTCCCGTTAATTCCCACTTAATAAGATAGCGCCATAGTCGCTCCATGATCTGATCACGGAGCGACCGGACACCTATCACTTTTAATGGGAATACCGCGATGAAAATGTCGACCTTGATACTGGCCAGCCTGATGACCCTGACCTCCGCCGCCGCCTTTGCAGAGGGCGGCGCAGAGCGCTCCAAGGAGTTCTACAACAACTTCAGCTTCATTCAGGAAAAAACCCACGGCAAGGCTGAGCAACAAGTTGCCAGCGCCGATGGCAAATCGGTTAAGTCTGAGACTGTTGATCAGGCACAACCGAACAGCTGAGTTAATGCTTACTTAATCCGTAGCACCCTGCGCCATTCTGCTCCGTTGGCAAAGGTTTATTGGGCGCCCTTTAATGGCGCCCTTTTTTTGCCGGTTATTTATTACAACGGCTTATGCCAGAACAGCATTCGCCCATGGGCGGGATCAAACACTGAGTCGTCAAACCCGAACTTGCGGTATGCCGACTGCGCCAGGGCATTACCTTCCAGCACTTCGAGGGTGATCTTGCAGCAACCGCGCTGCCGGGCGATTTCCTCGACCTTTTGCAGCATCTTCTGACTCAACCCCAAACCCCGAAATTGCTCCTTCACCATCACGTCGTGGACGTTGACCAAGGGCCGGCAGGCGAAGGTCGAAAAGCCTTCGAAGCAATTGACCAACCCCGCTGGCTCCCCCCCGACGAACGCCAGCACACTGAACGCGTGTGGGCGCTTGGCCAGTTCGGCTGGCAGTTGCTGCAAGAGATCGGCTGGCAGGCTGTGGCCGCCGCCCATCGGGTCTTCAGCGTAAGAGTTGAGCAGCAGGCCAATGGCGTCGGCGTGCACGGCGTTGGTATAGCTGGCTTGCAGCACCAGGATGTCTGGGGTGTCCATGTCCTTCCTCGATAGCGACAACCAGGGAATCGGTTCCCTTTGAGAGGTGCGATTGTAAGCGTGGAGTCGGCAGTAGATGAAGGAGATACGCGACAAATAGCTGACAGAAAGTGCGAAGGTTGCGCGCATCAAAGCGCGCAATGAGCCCGCAAGCGGCGATTTTTCCTAGATAGCGAAGCGTTGCAATTGCATCTCCTGCAGTCGGCTCAGGGTGCGACGGAAAGGAAATTCCAGGTAACCATCGGTGTACAGGTGCTGCAACGGCACACGGGCTTCGATAAAGAGCGGCACCTTACGGTCGTAGCATTCGTCTACCAAGGCAATAAAGCGCCGTACGCTGTCATCGTGCACCGACAACTGCGGCAACTCTCGATCCCCAGCCACCACGCGCTCGGCGCCGTCTTCAGTGCCACGGGCAATTCGGCCCGGGCGTTTCTGTGCACTGAGGTTGGGGACGTCTCCCAGCAGGATGGCGCGGAAGCGATCACACAACAGCATGAAATCCATGGCGGCCAGGGGCTGCTCGCACAAGTCGGCATAACGGCACCAAAGCACGGTGTCACTGGCCTGCACCGTCATGATGGAGCGGTGCCCTACGCTTAATGCCCCGCGGATCACGGTTTGCCCTTGGCTCAATTGTTGAAACACCGCCGCCAGTGCCTCGGGTTGATTCACCCAATAGCGCTGCATGCCAGCGCCGGGATGCAAGCGATGATCCTCGCCACCGTCCACCGCCACCACCTGCATATGCTGCTTGAGCGCATCGATGCCCGGCAGGAAACGCTCACGGTTAAAGCCATCGGCATACAACTGGTCGGGCGGCTGGTTGGACGTACACACCATCACCACGCCTTCCTCGAACATCACCTGGAACAGGCGGCCGAGAATGATCGCATCCCCGATATCATTCACAAACAGCTCATCGAAGCACAGCACGCGCACGGCCTGGCTCAGCTCCCGGGCCAGCGCCTGCAAGGGGTCTTGGGTGCCCGTGAGCTGGAATAAGCGCTGGTGCACCCACGCCATGAAGTGGTGAAAATGCTGGCGCCGCGCCGGCACGCGCAGGCTTTGGTAGAACTGGTCCATCAGCCAGGTCTTGCCGCGCCCCACGGGGCCCCACAGGTACACGCCGGCAATCGGTGAACGCCCTTGGTGCAAGGCCTCGTGACAGGCTTGCAGGGCTTGGACCGCCCGGCGCTGGGCGTCATCGGCGACGAAACCTGGCTGGGTGATGGCGTGTTGATAAGCGGCGAGAGGCGAGTCGAAAGTCATGCTTGCCAGTATGACTGATACACCGGATATGTACTCAGCTTGATCCCGCGACGGCCTGCCAGCCGACGCCTATCTACCTGGCCCCCCACGATCCAACTGTGGGAGCTGGCTTGCCTGCGATGACGGCCTCACAGTCGACACTGTTATACCGAGTACATATCCATTGCTGCGCTAACGGCTACTTAGGGTTCCGCCCTGACGGCGGCTCACTTTGCAAAAGCCGGGATGCCGGCCCAGGCCAAAGTAAGCAAAACGCTCTGGCCCCACCACTCGGCACCTCGCTTAGGCTCGGTGTGCCCGTAATCCGCCAGCGTGGTTTAACGGGGCGCCTAAGATCAAAAGCAGATCAAGATCAAGAGCGGCTCGCTTCGCATCGTGGTTACCGTTTGCTGCTACAGCCCAAACAGTTGTATCGGGAGCAAGCAGCGTCGCATTAAAGCTACAGATCAGTGATTTCCTTGTGGCGCGGCACCAGCGTGTTCATCACGCTCCAGGCCACCAGGTAAGCCAGGGCGCAGATGGCGAACATGATCATGTAGCCGGTATGGATGTCGTTGATGGACTTGTAATAGTCGAACACCCAACCGCCGATCTTGGTCATGAGCACGCCGCCCAAGCCACCGGCCATGCCGCCAATGCCGACCACCGAGGCGACTGTTTTCTGCGGGAACATGTCGGACACGGTGGTGAATATATTGCATGACCACGCCTGGTGTGCCGAAGCGCCCACGCCGATCAGCAGCACCGGCACCCAGAAGCTGAGGTAACCCAGCGGCTGCGCCAGCAACACCACCAGCGGGAACAGCGCAATCACCAGCATGGCTTTCATGCGCCCGTCATAGGGGGCATCGCCGCGTGCCATGAAGTAGCTGGGGAACCAGCCGCCGCCAATGCTGCCGACCATGGTCATGCTGTACAGCACCGCCAACGGCATCACGATATCGGCGCCTTTCATGCCGTATTGGGCAGACAGGTAGGTGGGCAGCCAGAACAGGAAAAACCACCACACGCCGTCAGTCATAAACTTGCCAAAGGCAAACGCCCAGGTCTGGCGGTAGGTCAACAGTTTGAACCAGGAGACTTTCTTCCCTGCGGTGCCCGTCGGCGCCGGGGTGAACGGCTGTACGGTCTGGTCGCTGCGGATGTAGGCCAGCTCTTCAGGCGACAGACGTTTTTGCTGTTCCGGTTTTTCGTACACGGCGGCCCACACGCCTACCCACACAAAACCCAGCATGCCGATGACCATAAAGGCCGCCTCCCAGCCCCACAGGCCGGCAATCAAGGGGACACAGATGGGCGCCAGGATCGCGCCGACATTGGCGCCGGAGTTGAAGATGCCGGTAGCCAGGGAGCGTTCTTTCTTGGGGAAATATTCGGCAGTGGCCTTGATCGCGATCGGGAAGTTACCCGCTTCGCCAATCGCCAATACCGCCCGTGAAAGCATGAAGCCGGCGATCGACACCGGGATCACCGCCAGGCCAATGGCGCCGCTGACGGCTGCGATACCCTCGCCCATCGGCACCGAAAACGCATGCATGATCGCGCCGGTGGACCAGATACCAATCGCTACTACATAAGCGGCCTTGGTGCCGATTTTGTCGACGAAGCGCCCGGCAAACAGCATGGAAATGGCGTAGACAAACTGGAACACCGCCGCGATGTTGGCGTAATCAGTGTTGCTCCAGCCAAACTGCGTCGAGAGTTGCGGCGCCAACAGGCTGAGCACCTGGCGGTCGAGGTAATTGACCGTGGTGGCGAAAAACAACATCGCGCAGATCGTCCAGCGATAGCTGCCGACCGCCTGGCCGACACGAAGGGCACTGATGGGCTCGTTCAGATTCATGGCATCACTTTTTATTTTTGTTAGGTAGGACATATGTAACGTCATATGTCGTCGTACAACTACGAGTTTTATAGCGAGACGCCCACGCAGTGTCAATCGCAAAGATTGCCGCTTATCGAGGATTTACGTGGAATAGTAAAATGTCAGGCTTGTGCAGTTGTAGGATGACAAACCCGGAGCACCAGGCTGGGCGCTTGACCGGGGACATCCTCCAGCAGGCCAAAACGTTGCATGCCGAGTTTCTCCAGTACGCGGATCGACGCAGCATGATCGGGCCGCACCAGGCCGAAGACTTCTGGTAAAGACAGGGTGTCGAACGCCAGCGCCAGTGCATCC
>NZ_WKCD01000080.1:0-20392 GCF_021606625.1 Pseudomonas sp. PA-4-8C | reverse complement strand
GCCCGAGCCCGCCCAACAACGCGATCCCCACCGCCAGAAAGGCCGCCAGCACCGACAGGCTGGAGCCGTAGACCATCCGGGTGTATAGGTCGCGGCCCAACTCGTCGGTGCCGAACCAGTGGGTCAGGTTCGGCGCCGTGAGCTTGACCGCAGGTGCGGTGGCATAAGGGTCGAAGCTGGTCAACCACTGCGGCGCCACGGCGGCGAGCAGTGAAAACAACACAATCAACACCGCCAGGCTAAAGCCCGGTCGCCGCAGCAAGGGCATGACCGCCGCCGTGGCACGTTGTCGGCGGGTGCGGCGTTGCCAGAGTGGGGGCGTAAGGCCGAGGTTTTGCTCAAGGATCGTCATGGTCTAGGACACCTTTGGCGTGTGGGAAATGCGCGGGTCGAGCCACGGGTACAGCAAATCCACCAGCAGGTTGACCAGCACAAAGGCTGCCGCCGACACCGCGACAATCGCCAGCACCACCGGGATGTCCTGGCGCAGCACAGCCTCCTGGGCCAGGCGGCCGATGCCGGAGCGGGCGAAGATGGTTTCCACCAGCACCGCACCGGACACCGTGTTGCCCACCTGCAGGCCGATCAGGGTGAGAATCGGCAGCGCCGCGTTGCGAAACCCATGGCGCGCCTGCACCTGGCCACGGCTCAGGCCCTTGGCGTAGGCGGTGACGATATACGACTCCTGCCACACTCCCTGGAAGCTGCGCTGCAGCACTTGGGCATACACCGCCGCACTTGGAATCGCCAGGGTGATCGCAGGCAGCACCAGGCTTTCAAAGCCCCGGCTGCCGGTGGCGGGGAACCAGCCGAGGCCGAAGGCAAACACCTGTATCAGCAACAGGCCCATCCAGAACACCGGCACCGAAAACCCCAGGGAAGGCAGGCGCGCCAAGGCTTTTTTCAGCGGTTGCCAGCGAATGTAGGCGGTCAGGTAGGCCAGGCCGATGCCGCCGACCAACGACAACACAATCGCCAGGCCGGCCAAGGACAGGGTTTGCGGCAGGCGCTCGGCGAGTAACTCGGATACCGGGCGGTTCAGCGACAGGGACTGGCCGAAGTCGCCGTGCAAGGCGCCCAGCAGCAGGTCGACATATTGCTCGAACAGGCCCTTGTCCAGGCCATAATAGGCCCGCGCCTTGGCCAGGTCGGCCACCGACAGTGAATCGGCCTCCATGCCCGAAGCACTGAGCATGATCGACAGCGTGTCGCCCGGCAGCAGATAGAGGATCAAGTAGGTGATGCTATAGGCCCCCCACAACACCAGCAGGGCCTGGCCGACGCGTGCGATCAGGTAGCGGCTCATGGTGTGCCGATCTCGATATCACCCAGCAGCGCGAAGCCCTCGGCAGTCCAGCGAAAGTTCTTCACCTTCGGCGACGTTGCCGCCTGCCACACGCGCTCGTACACCGGGAACGCCGAGCTTTCGTCGATCAGAAGGTCCTGCAGGTCGCCATAGGCGGCGGCACGCTGTGCGCCTTGGGTGGCCGTAATGCCGGCATCGAACAAGCCCTTGGCTTTTTCCAGGGTGGCCGGTTCGTAGGTGTTAGTGGCCACGGTGGAACTGTTGGCGCTACGCGGGTCGAGGATGGTTTGCAGGATGATCGGGTCAGCGCGAGTCATGTAGTTGATGGTCAGGTCGTAGTTGCCGGCGGAGTTGTTGGCCACCCATTCGGCGCGGGTCACCACGCTGAGCTTCAGTTCGATGCCGACCTTGCGCAGTTGGTCCTGGATCAGCACGTCACCCGCGGTTTCGGCCGGGCTGATGTTGTAGCTCAGGCTCAGACGCTTGCCGTTTTTGCTGCGGTAACCGTCCGCGCCCTTGGCCCAGCCGGCTTGATCCAACAGTTTTTCGGCAGCTGCCGGGTCGTAGCCGAGCTTGCTGCCCTGGCTTTTGAAGTAAGGCGTGGTCACGTCAAAGATGCCATCCACCACTGGGAACTCGGCGTTATATACGGTGCTGGCGTAGCTCTTGCGGTCGATGGACTTCTGCACGGCCAGGCGCACTTGTTGATCGGCGAGGATGCGCTCGCCACGGGTGTTGGGGTACAGATTCAGCGCCGGGCCCGGTAGCGAGCGGCTCTGGATGGTCGCGCCCTTGGACTGGAACAGCTTGAGGTCGACCTCCGAAAACGGGTTGCGTGGCCACAGGATGTCGGCCTTGCCCTGCAAGAACAGGCCGTTGCGCACGCTCTCTTCGGGGATGTAGCTGATGTCGACGGCGTCCAGGTGTGCCTCACCCGGATTCTTCATATTCGCCGAGGGCCACGCGTAACCCTTGCGTTTTGTCAGGCGCGCGCCGACTTCCGGGGTATAGCTGGCCAGCACAAACGGCCCGGTACCGATGATCTTGCCCAGAGAGCGTTCCTTGACCGTGAGTGCATAGGACGCGGGCGCAAGGATTGCCAAGTTGGTGGTAGAAGTGGCTTGTAAAAAGCCCGCGTTGGGTTTAGCCAGTACCAGCTTGACGGTGAAGTCGTCGACCACTTCGGCGTGGTCATAACCTGCCAGGTAGGTGGCGCCGAAGGTCGCTGGCAGTTGGGTGGCCAGTGCCTTGTCGCTGTCGAACGCGGTTTTTACCGCGTTTGCGTCGAAGCGCTCGCCGTTGCTGAACGTCACGTTGTCGCGCAAGTGAAAGGTGTAGGTCAGCGCGTCGTCACTGATCTCCCAGCTCTTGGCCAGCCAGGGGATGATCTTGCCGGTTGCCGGGTCCTGGTCGGTGAGCGACTCGGCGACATTGCGCAGCAGCACGCGGTGTTCCAGCCAGTACACCTGGAATGGGTCGACGCTGACCAGGGTGGTGTTGTCGCCAAAAAATGCAATGTTCAGGGTTTTGTTCGCTTGCGCCTGGTCACCCGAAGGTGAGCAGGCGGCCAGGCTGATCGCCAGGGCGCAGGGGGCCAGCAGACGGCTCATCAAGTTGGAGGTGTTCAATGGGGTGCCCTCGTTTGGCGATGTGAATCAGAAGTCGTAGGCCAGCTTGGTGTAGTCGCGGTCCTTGAGGTTGTTCAGCGGGTAGTAGCCGTCAGGAAACACCTCCGGCACCGCCGCGCGGCCGGTGGGCGGGTACCGCCGCCAGCAGCGAACTGGTCAACAGCGACAGGTGGAATTTTTTCAGCGGGGCGGGATGAGAAATATCGGGCATATCGAGAGAGATCCATGTCGGGGGTACGTCCTCCGCCAGGCATGGGGTCGGTCTGTGAAGTGAAGATATCTCTATAAAAAACTGCGGGGAAAGTCTTTTTTAGAATAAGCTAATTATTAGATATTGTTATCTTGTGGCTTTATAAGATCACCTATTTTTATTACCCGGCTGGCGCGGCGTGTCGGCTCGCCGTTGGATGTGCGCGACGTCATCGCCTGTCATAATCCACCCGTCTCCCCCCTAAATCCCACACGGAGTCCATGCCATTGATGGTGCTGTTCAATCGATTGAGCGCGTTTTCCATCCAGGCGCGCAGGGCACTGAAGCTGGTCTGGGGGACGTCGCGCCCCTTATTCATAGGCCTGCTGCTGGCCACCATCGTTGCAGGTCTGTTGCCTGCGCTGGCTGCCTGGATCGGCCAGCGTATTGTCGATGGCGTGGTGCATGCGATGCAGATTCATGCAGCCGGCAGCCAGGCACCCGTGTGGCCAGTGATGCAATACGTGCTGGCCGAGGCGGGCGTGTTGGGGCTGCTGGCCGCCGCTCAGCGTGCGTTGTCAATGCAGCAATCGTTGCTGCGGGTGCAGTTGGGGGTGAAGGTCAACCTGATGATTCTGGAGAAGGCCCAGACCCTCTCGCTCACGCAATTTGAAGACGCCGAGTTCCACGACAAGCTGGTGCGCGTGCGCCAGGGCGCGTCGACACGGCCGCTGAGCCTGGTCACCAAGGGCCTGGGGTTGGTGCAGAACCTGATCTCGCTGGTCAGCTTTGCCGTGTTGTTAGTGCACTTTTCGCCGTGGGCGCTGGTGATTCTGGTGGTCGGCGCCTTACCGGTTTTCTTCGCCGAGACGCATTTCTCGGGCAATGCGTTTCGCCTGTTCCACCGGCGTGCGCCGGAGACCCGTCAGCAGAATTACCTGGAATCGCTGCTGTCCCACGAGACCCATGCCAAAGAGGTCAAGCTGTTCGGCCTGGCGCCGCTGTTCCTCAAGCGCTACCGCGACAACGCCCGACGCTTGTACGCCGAAGACCGCCAGTTGACGGTGCGCCGGGATGCCTGGGGCTTTGCCCTGGGCCTGCTGGGCACCGCGGCGTTTTATGTGGCTTACGCCTGGGTGGTGCTGGACACCGTGCGCGGCCAGACCAGCCTGGGGCAGATGACCATGTACATCGTGCTGTTCAAGCAGGGGCAAAGCGCGATCACCGCCAGCCTCAGCGCGATTGCCGGCCTGTATGACGACAGTCTGTTTCTCTCAGACCTTTATGAGTACCTGCTAACCCCAGTGGTCGTGCCGAGTGGCCGGCTTACCCAGGGCGCGCGTCCCGGCGACGGTCTGCGTTGCGAGCACGTGGGGTTCAGTTACCCCGGCGCTGAGGGGCCGGCATTGACTGACATCAACCTGCACTTGGCGCCGGGGCAAAGCCTGGCCCTGGTGGGCGAGAATGGCTCGGGCAAAACCAGCCTGATCAAACTGCTCACGCGCCTGTATACCCCGCACGAGGGGCGTATTCTGCTGGATGGCAGCGACTTGCAAGACTGGGATGAACAGACACTGCGCCAGCGCATTGGGGTGATTTTCCAGGATTACATCCGCTACCAGATGACCGTCGGCGAGAACCTTGGCGTGGGTGACGTCGATGCGCTGAACGACGAGGCGCGTTTGCGCAAGGCTGCAACCCAGGGGGTGGCCGCCGGGTTCATCGAACGCCTGAGCAAGACCTACGGCACACCGTTAGGGCGCTGGCTTGGCGGCCAGGAGTTGTCGGGTGGGCAATGGCAGAAGGTTGGGTTGTCACGCGCATATATGCGCCAGGAGGCGGATCTGCTGATTCTTGACGAGCCGACGGCGGCGCTGGACGCCGGCGCCGAGGCGGCGGTGTTCGAGCACTTTCGCGAACACGCCAAGGGCCGCATGACGTTGTTGATTTCCCATCGATTCTCCAGCGTGCGCAATGCCGACCACATCATCGTGCTGGACGGCGGGCGAATCCTGGAGGAGGGCAGTCATCACCAACTGATGGCGGCGGGTGGACGCTATGCCGAGTTGTTCGATGTTCAGGCGCGGGGGTATCGCTAGGTCCCGAGCGCCACGCCCGACGATACCTCCAGGGTATCCCTCCAGACTTTATCCATATTGGACGCCCCCCTACCCAAGCGTCAGCCTGAGCCCAATAACGATAAAAGAGTCGCGACCATGACCGTGCTATTGAGTGAGCGCAGCCAGATTTTCCAGGGCGCCGATGCCTACGCGGTGTCGGACTACGTCAACCAGCATGTGGGCAGCCACTGCATTCGCCTGCCTCCCAGGGGCCAGCCCCGGGCAAGTATCAGCCATCGCACCTTCGCCAGCCTGGACCTGTGCCGCATCAGCTACGGCGCACCGGTGCGGGTCACGTCGGTGGCGCTGGAGACCATCTACCACCTGCAGATCCTCTTGAGCGGGCATTGCCGCTCCAACTCCCGTGGCGAGGATGATGTGTTCGGGCCGGGGGAAATCCTGCTGATCAATCCGGACGACCCGGTAGACCTGACCTATTCCGCCGACTGCGAAAAATTCATCATCAAACTGCCGGTGCGCCTGCTGGAAAACGCCTGCCTGGAGCAGCACTGGAGCCTGCCGCGGGCGGGGGTCCGCTTCACGACGGCCCGCCACGCGCTCAGTGAAATGGGCGGCTTCCTGCCGTTGCTCGGGTTGATCTGCCATGAGGCGGAAAACGCTGCCGAGCCCCACATGCAAGGCCTGTACGAACGCATCGTGGCCAACAAGCTGCTGGCATTGCTGGGCAGCAATGTGTCGCGGGTGCCCCCCCGGGCTGCCCACGGCGGTGGGTTTGAAGCGGTGCACGAATTTATCCAGCAGCACCTGGGCGATGACATCAGCGTCGAGCAGTTGATGGCCGTGGCCAACGTCAGTGAACGTTCGCTGTACAGCCTGTTTGAGCGCCAGGTGGGGCTGTCGCCGCGCGATTACGTACGCCGCTGCAAGCTCGAACGCGTACATGCACGCTTGCAACTAAGCAGCACGCGCAGCGTGACCGAGGTGGCTTTGGACCATGGGTTCATGCACCTGGGGCGGTTTTCCGAAGCCTATCGCAAACGCTTCGGCGAACTGCCGTCGCAGACCTGGAAACGCCATCGTTAAGCGACGTGCGCCTGGCGGATAGCGATGTGCAGGCAGCGGATATTGACGGGCAGGGCGAGCACGTACGGTGAGGGCGCCTGATACAAGAACAACGGAGGGCCCGCCCCATGATCAGTACACTCGACCGACTCGCCTGCCAATTGCGCGAGTCCGTACAGGAAGACCCCGCCACTGGGGTGTTCCGCTGCCGCCGCGACATCTTCACCGACCCCGACCTGTTTGCCCTGGAGATGAAACACATCTTCGAAGGCGGCTGGATCTACCTGGCCCATGAAAGCCAGGTGCCGCAGATCAACGATTACTTCACCACCTGGATCGGCCGCCAGCCGGTGGTCATCACCCGTGACAAGCACGGCGCGCTGCATGGCCTGGTCAACGCCTGCGCGCATCGCGGCGCCATGTTGTGCCGGCGCAAACAAGGCAACAAGGGCTCATTCACTTGCCCCTTCCATGGCTGGACGTTCAGCAACGCCGGCAAGCTGCTCAAGGTAAAGGACGCAAAGACCGGCGCCTACCCGGACAGCTTCGACTGCGACGGCTCCCATGACCTCAAGCGCCTGGCGCGCTTTGAAAACTACCGCGGTTTCCTGTTCGCCAGCCTCAGCGATGCGGTGCCGGAACTCAGCGATTACTTGGGTGAAACCCGCGTCATCATCGACCAGATGGTCGACCAGGCCCCTTTGGGCCTGGAGGTGCTGCGCGGCAGCTCTTCCTATGTCTATGACGGCAACTGGAAGCTGCAAATCGAAAACGGCGCCGACGGTTACCACGTCAGCTCCGTGCACTGGAACTACTCGGCGACCATGGGCCGGCGCAACTACGACGCCGAAGGCACGCGCACCGTCGACGCCAATGGCTGGTCGAAAAGCCTGGGCGGCGTCTACGCCTTCGACCACGGGCATATCCTGCTGTGGACGCGCCTGCTTAACCCCCAAGTGCGCCCGGTGCACGCTCACCGCGAGGCCTTGGCCGAACGCCTGGGCCAAGCGCGCGCCGACTTTATCGTCGACCAGACCCGCAACCTCTGTCTCTACCCCAATGTGTACCTGATGGACCAGTTCTCGACCCAGATCCGCGTGGTGCGGCCCCTCGCCGTGGATAAAACCGAAGTGACAATCTATTGCATGGCGCCCATCGGCGAAAGCGCCCAGGAGCGCGCTACGCGGATTCGCCAGTACGAAGACTTCTTCAATGTCAGCGGCATGGGCACCCCGGATGACCTCGAGGAGTTCCGCGCCTGCCAGACCGGTTACCAGGGCGCGAGCACCCTGTGGAATGACTTGAGCCGTGGCGCCAAGCAGTGGGTCGAGGGTGCGGACGAAAATGCCTTGGCCATGGGTATGCAACCGCAGCTCAGCGGGGTCAAGACCGAGGACGAGGGCTTGTTTGTGCGCCAGCATGCGCACTGGGCCCAAAGCCTGCAGCGTGCAATCGAGCGCGAACAGCAAGGGCTGATAGCCAGCGACTGTGAGGTGCTGCCATGAGCCTTGCCCGGGACCACCTGCTGGATTTTCTTTACCGTGAAGCGCGCCTGCTCGACGACCGCCAATGGGATGACTGGCTGGCCTGCTATTCGCCCAAGGCCGAGTTCTGGATGCCAGCCTGGGACGATCACGACACTCTCACCGAAGACCCGCAGCGCGAAATCTCGCTGATCTACTACCCCAACCGTGACGGCCTGGAAGACCGCATCTTTCGCATCAAGACTGAGCGCTCCAGCGCCAGCACGCCCGAGCCGCGCACCGTGCACATGCTGTGCAACCTCGAAGTGCTGGCCGACGACGGCGCGCAGGTGGACCTGCGTTTCAACTGGCACACCCTCAGCCACCGCTACAAAACCACCGACAGTTATTTCGGTACCTCCTTCTATCGCCTCGACATCCGTGCCGAGCAGCCGCTGATAACGCGCAAGAAGGTGGTGCTGAAAAACGATTACATCCACCAGGTCATCGACATCTACCATATCTGAGGACACCGCCATGACGTATGCCATCGCCTTGAACTTCGAGGATGGAGTGACCCGCTTCATCGACTGCAAGGTGGGAGAAAAGGTGCTCGATGCGGCCTTCCGCCAACGCATCAACCTGCCCATGGACTGCTCGGACGGCGTGTGCGGCACCTGCAAATGCCGCTGTGAAACCGGCGCCTACGACCTGGGCGACGACTTTATCGACGACGCCCTGAGCGCCGACGAAGCGCAGGCGCGCCGGGTGCTGACCTGCCAAATGGTGCCGCAGTCCGACTGCGTGATCGCCGTGCCGGTGCCGTCCAGCGCCTGCAAGACCGGCACCACGCACTTTGCCGCGACGCTGGCCGGCATCACCCGACATGCCGATGCGGCGCTGGAGGTGAGTTTCGAACTGGACCAGGCGCCGGTATTCCTGCCCGGCCAGTACGTGAATATCAGCGTGCCCGACAGTGGGCAGACTCGTGCTTACTCCTTCAGCAGTCGCCCGGGCGACCCGCGCGCCAGCTTCCTGATCAAGCACGTGCCCGGCGGGTTGATGAGCGGTTGGCTCGAGCGCGCCCAGCCGGGCGACAGCGTGGCGATCACCGGCCCACTGGGGAGTTTCTACCTGCGTGAGGTGGCGCGGCCGCTGCTGTTACTGGCCGGTGGTACCGGCCTGGCGCCGTTCCTGTCGATGCTTGAAGTGCTCGCGCAGCGCCAGGAAACCCGCCCGATCCGGTTGATCTACGGCGTAACGCGGGATCAGGACCTGGTGATGATTGAAGCGTTGCAGGCTTTTACCGCGCGTTTGCCCGACTTCAACCTGGTGACCTGCGTGGCTGATCCGCACACCACTCACCCGCGCCAGGGCTATGTGACCCAGCACATGGCTGACGAAGCCCTCAATGGTGGCGATGTCGACGTGTACCTGTGCGGCCCGCCGCCGATGGTCGATGCGGTGCGCGAGCACTTCAAGCAGCAAAGCGTGACCCCGGCCAGCTTCCATTACGAGAAATTCACCCCTAACGCCGTCGCCACGTGCGATGCCGCCTGAGGACTGCCGCATGACTCAACGGTTTAACAACAAGGTCGCGCTGGTTACCGGCGCTGCGCAAGGCATCGGCCGACGTGTCGCCGAACGCTTGCTGGAGGAGGGGGCCTGGCTGGTCGCGGTGGATCGCTCCGAGCTCGTGCATGAATTGCAGCATGAGCGAGCGCTACTGCTGACCGCCGACTTGGAACAATACAGCGAGTGCGCACGGGTAATGGCCGCCGCCACGGCGCGTTTCGGGCGCATAGACGTGCTGGTCAATAACGTCGGCGGGACCATCTGGGCCAAGCCTTTTGAGCATTATGCCGAGGCTGAAATCGAGGCCGAAGTGCGCCGCTCGCTGTTCCCTACGTTGTGGTGCTGCCATTGCGTGCTGCCCTATATGCTGGAGCAGGGCGCGGGCGCGATCGTCAACGTGTCTTCCGTGGCTACGCGCGGGGTCAATCGCGTGCCCTATGGCGCAGCCAAGGGCGGCGTGAATGCCTTGACGGCCTGCCTGGCCCTGGAGACTGCAGGCAGCGGGATTCGCGTCAACGCCACCGCGCCCGGCGGCACCGAGGCACCGCCACGGCGCATCCCGCGTAACAGCCACCCGCAGAGCGAGCAAGAGCGTGTGTGGTACCAGCAGATCGTCGACCAGACCCTCGAGAGCAGCTCGATGAAACGCTACGGCAGCATCGACGAACAAGCTGGCGCAATTCTGTTCCTGGCCTGCGACGAGGCCTCCTACATCACCGGCGTGACCTTGCCGGTGGGCGGCGGCGACCTCGGCTAAGGCGTTTTCCATCAGATGACATGGACTTTCCTTTTCAAACCATTCGAGGCATGCAGTGAGTTGGGCGCTTGCTTACGTGGGCCCTCAGGCTGGGGGCATCCTTTTCAAAACCCCCAAAGCATGCCCTCAGATGTGCCCCCAATGTAGCAATCCACTGGAAGTGAATGGCGCTCCATGGTTTGTGGAAAGGCAGAAATGATCAGCCGAATAGCCTGCCCGACGAAACCTAAAGACTCTCAGGGTCGCCGAAAAACATTTTGACTAGGCTCTAGCGCAGTGATTCAAGGTCGGCCGAGTTGAAATTTGCCCCCAATTTTGCCCCCTGACGCACACCATAAATGCGAAATCGCGTTTTACCATGCAGGGCTGGTTGGCGAACAATTTGTCTTCCAGTTCCGCGCGGGATTTTTTCTGGGTATGAGGAGAACTCATACCCCCATGACTTTTAATGGTTACGGCCCCTCCGGCCCCCGATGTTAAAAAATCGCAAACACAGCTCACCAATAACAAAAAGAGCGTTTGCAATCATGACTAAGCCCCACTGCCGCGTCTCCGCCAGCCTCGTGTTGCGCTCTTCATACCCTGATGTTTGCCACGCGATCTTCAAGATCCGCGTGCGCTTCTGATCATCCAAAATAAATCCAAAAAGAGTAACGACTCATGAAAGAACTCGACCTGTATATCGGTGAAGGTTTCGAAGGTCCTGGCGTGAATGCCGCACACATCAACATCCTGATCGGCCCGCGCAACGGGCCGGCGGGGCAGGCGTTTGCCAACAGCTTGGCGTCGCCGAGCCAGGGGCATTGTCCTTTTATGGTGATCGCCCAACCGAACATTCCGGTCAAGCCGATGACGCTCTACGTCAACAAGGCCGCGATCAGCAGCGACTTGCACGGCAACGCCACCTGGGGCGCGTCCCAGGCCGGGATCGCCAAGGCTGTACTGGAAGCGCTGCTGGACGGCACCTTGCCGCCGGAAGCCGAAGACGAGTGGGCGATTGTGACGGCCAACTGGGTCAACCCGGCCTGCGATGATCTGGATGCGGTGTACCTGAATAACTACAACGCCTGCCGTACCGCGATCCGCGCCGCCCTGACCGGCAAACCGGAAACCGCGCAACTGGCGGATGTGGTCGCTCACATGAGCAACCCTTTCTACACCCCGAAAGCCTGAGGTCTTCGCCATGCAATACATCCGTTTGGGCAACTCCGGCCTGCAAGTCTCCCGCCTGTGCCTGGGCACCATGAACATGGGCACCCCGGACTGGAAACCGTGGATCTTCGATGAAAAGCAAAGCGAGCCGATCGTCGCCCATGCCCTCGACAACGGGGTGAATTTCATTGACCTGGCAGACTTCTATTCCGCAGGTGTCGGTGAAGAGGTGGTCGGGCGCATCGTTAAGCGTCTGGCCCGTCGTGAAGACTTGGTCATCACCACCAAGGTCGGCTACGGCACCCGCAACGGCATCAACGCCAGCGGTCATTCGCGCAAGCACATCATGGACAGCATCGACGCCTCGCTGAAGCGCTTGAACATGGATTACGTCGATGTGTTCATGCTGCATTACTTCGACCTGAATACCCCGGTTGAAGAAACCATGAGTGCGATGAACGACATTGTGCGCTCCGGCAAGGCTCGCTACATCGGTGTGTCGACCATGCTCACCGGGCAGTTGGCGAAGATCCTCATGGCTTGCGAACGCAACGGCTGGGTCAAGCCGATCAACATGCAGCTGCAACTGAACTGCGCCTACCGCGAAGAAGAGCGCGAGATGATTCCGTTCTGTCGTGATCAGGGTCTTGGCGTTTCGGTGTTCAGTCCGCTGGCTCGCGGCTTGCTGACCGGTGATGTGCAATCGACCCGCAACCAGACCGACTTCTTCACTCAGCAGATGTACAGCGACGAGGCCTCGTTCGAGATCGCTCATTCGGTACAGCGCGTGGCCCGCGCCCGTGGGGTATCGAACGCGCAAATCGCTCAAGCCTGGGTTGCCAATCATCCGGGCGTCGATTGCATGCTGGTCGGCGCCGACACCACCGCGCAGTTCGACAGTGCCTTGGCAGCCTTGGAAACCAGGCTCGACGCCGAAGAACTGCACGAGTTGGAACGCAACTACACCCCGTGCGACGTGATCAACGATTACACCGCCGGCAAACGCATCCTGCGCTCGGCCCGCCCGGGTCTGGAACGCTTTACCCTGACTGAGGCTGTGGCATGAGCTCGCTGATTCGTAACGGCAACTTCATCGACGGCCAATGGTCGAGCGGCGGTGCGACCTATCCGGTGTTGAACCCGGCGAATGGCGAAGTGATCGCCGACGTACAAAAGGCCGGCGCCGAAGAGACCAACCTCGCCATCGCCGCGGCGAACCGCGCGTTGCCAGCCTGGCGAAAATTGACCGCCAAAGAACGCAGCCAGCGCCTCAAGCGCTGGAGCGAACTGATGCTGAGCAACCAGAAAGACCTGGCCACTTTGCTCAGTCGCGAACAGGGCAAACCGCTCGCCGAAGCCATGGGCGAAGTGGTCTATGCCGCAAGCTTTCTGGAATGGTTCGCCGAAGAAGCCAAGCGCGCTTACGGCGACGTAATCCCGAGCCATAAGGCTGATGCGCGAATCATTGTGGTCAAGGAGGCTGTCGGCGTGGTTGCGGCGATCACCCCTTGGAAATTCCCGCTGGCAATGGTCACGCGCAAGGTCGGTCCGGCGCTGGCGGCGGGTTGCACAATCATTCTCAAACCGTCGGAGGAGACACCTTTGTCAGCCTTCGCCTTGGCGGTGCTGGCCGAGCAGGCGGGCATTCCGGCCGGCGTGTTCAACGTCATTTCAGGTGACGCCGCAGCGATTGGCGGGGCACTGCAAGCGAGCGGCATCGTGCGCAAACTGTCGTTTACCGGCTCGACCCGCACCGGCAAGCTGCTGATGCGCCAAGCGGCAGATACGCTGAAAAAAGTCTCGCTGGAATTGGGCGGCAACGCGCCGTTCATTGTGTTTGACGATGCTGATCTGGACGCCGCGGTCAAAGGCGCGATGGCCTCGAAATTCCGCAATACCGGGCAGACCTGCGTCTGCGTGAATCGTTTCTTCATCCAGGACGGCGTTTACGAAGCGTTCACCGGCAAACTCGCCGAAGCGGTCGCTGCGATGCGCGTCGGCAGTGCTCTGGACGGTGAAACCGAGCAAGGTCCGTTGATCAACGCAGCGGCGTTGGCCAAGGTTGAGTTGCACGTGAGTGACGCCTTGGAGAAGGGCGCCACGCTGTTGTGCGGCGGTCGTAGGCATGCGCTTGGCGGCACGTTCTACCAGCCGACCATTCTCACCGAAGCCACCAGCGACATGCTGATCGCCCAGGACGAAACGTTCGGCCCCGTAGCCGCGTGCTTCCGCTTCAAGGACGAAGCCGACGTATTGCAACGGGCAAATGACACGCCCTACGGATTGTCGGCGTACTTCTACAGCCGCGACATCGGCCGCGTCTGGCGCATGGCCGAAGGCCTGGAAGCCGGCATGGTCGGGATCAACGAAGGCATCATCTCCACGGAAGTCGCGCCGTTTGGCGGCATCAAGGAATCGGGCCTGGGGCGCGAAGGCTCCAGGTACGGTCTGGAAGACTACCTGGAAATCAAATACCTGTTGATGGGGGGCCTCTAGCCCCAACCCCAATCCCTGTGGGAGCGAACAAGCCAGCTCCCACAGGTACAAGCGTCATCGGTTTCATTTCTCCTTCAATAACAACAACTGGAGACGAACATGTCCGCTCAATCGATAAAGATCGATGACCTGCCCATCGGGCGCTTCCATATCAAAATTGCCGGTCTCACGTTCGGCGCGCACTTCACCGACGGCTACATCCTCGGCCTGATCGGTATCGCTTTCACACTGCTCAGCCCGCAGATGCAGCTCGATGCCTTCTGGCAGGGCCTGATCGGCGCTTCGGCACTGATTGGCCTGTTTGTCGGCAGCCTGTTCTTCGGCTGGATTTCCGATAAGGTCGGGCGGCAGAAAATCTTCCTGGTTAGTTTTGTCCTGATCACCGTTGCTTCGGTGATGCAGTTTTACGCTGAAACTGAGATGCAGCTATTCCTCTGCCGGGTGCTGATCGGCATTGGCCTGGGCGGCGACTTCAGCGTCGGCCACGCGATGCTCGCGGAGTTTTCGCCGAAAAAACACCGGGGCGTGTTGCTCGGCTCATTCAGCGTCATCTGGACTTTCGGCTACGTCGCCGCGACCTTCGTCGGCACCGCGATGCTCAGCCTCGGTGATGACGCCTGGCGCTGGATGCTGGCTTCATCGGCAATCCCGGCGGCGCTCATCCTGATCGCGCGAATCGGCACACCCGAGTCACCGCGCTGGCTGGTCAACCAGGGACGGATCGCCGAAGCACGGGCGATTGTCAAAAAACATCTGGGCGATAATGTCGAACTCGACGAAACCCGCTCCACCGAAACCCGTTCCGGCTACGCAGTGCTGTTCAGCCGCGAATACCGTAAGCGCACCGCGTTCAACTGCCTGTTCTTCGTCTGCATCGTCATGCCGTACTTCGCTATCTACACCTTCCTGCCGTCGATACTGCAGAAGATGGGCCTGGCGGAGGGCTTCGGCACCGAATTGATGCTCAACATGCTGCTGATCCTCGGCGCATTGATCGGCATCTGGTGCACAGTGAAGTTCTCGCGCCGAGGCTTCCTGATCAATTCGTTCATCATCCTAGCGGTAGCCTTGTTCCTGCTGGCGGCATTGCCGGGCAGTGCGGCGTTCTTGATGGTGCTGATGTTCGGCGTGTTCACGCTGGTGTTATCAGCAGTAAGCAACCTGGTAGGCGTGTTCCCGGCCGAGAGCTTCCCGACCGAAGTGCGGGCCAGCGGGATTGGCCTGGCAACGGCGGTGAGTCGCTTGGGCTCGGCGGTCAGCACTTTCCTGTTGCCGGTGAGTGTGGCGGGTATCGGCTTGAGCCCAACGATGGGCATCCTGGCGTCGATTCTCGCACTGGGCGCGATCATTTCCTGGGCCTGGGCTCCGGAAACCAAGTCCCTGACACTGAGCCAGGCGTGCAAGGCGCAGGGTCCGATGGAGAGCGCGGCACCCGCTGCCACAAAGATCGCAGCGCCAATCTAAAACCCAGCACACAACCAATGTGGGAGCGGGCTTGCTCGCGAAAGCAGTGTGTCAGACAGCATAATTGCCAACTGATACACCGCATTCGCGAGCAAGCCCGCTCCACACATTTGAATGTCGGTGTTTCAGCGATTGCTGACCAATCCCAACCAATCCGTAAACAACTGCACTTTCGACAGCCCCCGTTTCTCATTCGCCACATCCAGCCAATATCCGTAAGGCCCGACCACTTCCACAGCAGTGATCGGCAACAGGCTGCCATTCGCCAGTTCCTTTTCAATCATCTGTCGGTCAATCACCGCCAGTCCACCACCGGCCAGTGCCGTGTGGATCACCTGGTCCAGCGTGCTGAACTCCAGCCCTTGCGCGGCATCGACATCCTCGCGGCCCATCGCCGCCAACCAGTTCTCCCACACCTTCAAGCGTTTGCCGTCATGCAGGATGTGCAATAGCGCAAACTCCCGCAGATCCGGCGGCTGGCCATTGACGAACAACTCGGGGCTGGCCACTGCCATGTGCCGCTCCATCACCAGCAACTGACTGCTGCAATGGTTGGCCGCTTCGAGGCCGAAGCGGATGTGGCAGTCGATCTCCGCGAGGCTGTCGTTGCCGTTCTGGTGGGTCACGCTGAGACTGATGTCCGGGTAGCGCTGGCAGAACGCGCGCAAATGCGCTGATAACCAACGCGTGGCCCAGGTGGGTGGTGCGACGATGCGTAGGCGTTGGCGCAGGTTCGGCACACGCACCGCTTGAAGGGCACGTTCGACGTGGTCGAAGGCATCGCTCAATTGGGGGGAGAGGGCAAGGCCGGTTTGGGTCAGCGACAGGCCTTGGGGCGTGCGGATAAACAGGGCCACGCCGAGATAATCTTCGAGCTGCTTGATCTGACGGCTGACTGCGCCTTGGGTGACGTTCAGACACAAAGCCGCCTGGCTGAAACTGCGATGCCGCGCGACTTCTTCAAAAATGCGCAGCATGTTGAGCGAGGGCAGTTGACGCATGAAAAGGATGACTCCATACCGGCCTTCGACGCAGTAGTACGCGGGCAGGTTTATTGTTTTTGGTGAATATTCTGTACGACGTATCTGACTCCTTTCTGAGAGGCTGATGCAAGTGGTGTTTGGGTAAAGGTCTTCGCCAGTAAGCCCGCTCCCACAGGTTATGCGCTAAACCTGTGGGCGCGGGCTTGCACGCGAAGAGGCCTTCAGAAACGCCAAACAGTCCGGCTCAAAAGTAATACCCAATGTTCATGTACAGCTGATTCTCCCACTGGTTAGTCCCACCAGACGCCAGGCTTTGGGTGTAACTGCTGCCACCAATGTACGGGTCATTTTTGCCGTACAGCCATTCCGTCGCGATCCACAGTTTGCTGAAGGAAAACGAGGTCCCTAAGATCAGCCGTTGCGAGGTCTTGAACGCGTCGGCGGATTTGTCGAATGCGCTGTAGTTGGCGTACAGCTTCACACCGCTGATCTGGTCGAACAGGTATTTGCCGGCGACGTCATAGCTAAGGTCGGCGACGTACAAGTTGCCGCGACTGGCGACGTTGTAGGTGCCGTCGTACCCGCCAAGTGTGACGACTTCATCGCTGCCACGGTTACGCGGCGACATCTGTTGCCGCGCCGCTTGCAGTTGCACGCCCCATGGGCCGTTCTTGCCGAGGTAATGCACGGCCACCGCGTTGCGACGGCCATCGTTATCAGTGTCCTTGTTTTCCAGGGTCGAGGTCAGGCCCGAGAGGCCGATTTCGGATTTCCACGCGCCCAGGTCCAGAGCCTTGGCCACGCGCAGCACCACGGTATTGCGTTCCTGGTTGTCGCTCCCGTCGCCCACGTAGCTGTCGGCCCCGGACACCACGCTGGAATACGTTACCCCTTTGCTGGTGCCTTTACCTTGCCACGCCGGGCGCAGGTAGTAGCCGGCCTGTATGTTCCAGTCGCCACTTTGCTGGATGTACTTGGCGCCGACTTGTTGCACATCTTCCAAGCCGATGACGTTGCCCAGGGTTTCGTAAAAGGTGCTGCCGAAGTACGGCTGCAACCCGAACGGCACGGTATTCAGGCCCACCTGCACTTGTTGGTCGGGATTGAACTTGTAACCGACCCAGGCGAACTTGGCGAACTGGATATCGCCGTAGTTCTTGGTGTACTGGTAAGGATAGGAACGTCCGTAGAAGCGGTACTGGGCCTCGCCGATCCAGGTGTCGGAGTTGTACTTGGCGCTGAGGAACACCGTGTCCAGGCCGAACTTCTGAATGTCGCGGTCCGGGTCATAGTCCCAGCGCGCCCGAATGGCACCGCCGAGGTCAAGGTTGTCGGTAACCTGCACTGCCATGGCCGGGGCCGCGAAGGCGCCGAGCAGCGGAATGAGAGCGATGGAACGGACCGCAATCTGGGTAGTCGTGCGCACAGTGTACTCCTGGTTTTTTAGTTATCGTTGGCAACAGCAGCCCATGGCGCAGCGAACGCTGCGCCTTGGGAAAAAGGCTTGTTAACTCAGTTGGCTTGCGGTCGGATCAGCCTCAGCGCGGGCTCCGCAACAGGCACCACCGGAATCGCCGAAGCGCCGGGGGCTGCAGCCAGCAAGGTCTGGGTGTAGGCGTTTTGCGGCCGCAGCAGCACCTGTTCCGCCGTGCCGTACTCCACCACTTCGCCCTGGCGCATCACAGCGATGTAGTCACTGATTTGCGCCGCCACGCGCAGGTCGTGGGTGATGAACAAGATGCTCAGGTTGAGGCGCTGTTGCAGCTCAGCGAGCAGCTCCAGTACCTGTTTTTGCACCGAAACATCCAGCGCCGATACGCTTTCATCCGCAATCAGCACTTCCGGGCGCATCGCGAGGGCCCGGGCGATGCCGATGCGCTGACGCTGGCCGCCGGAGAACTGCCGGGGCTTGCGCTTGAGGGCGTCACGCTTGAGCCCGACCTGTTCCAGCAAATCACCGGCCTCGGTCCACGCATCCTTGGCCGACAACCCGCGCAATTGCGCGGCGCGGGCGATGATGTCGCCGACCCGGTGCCGTGGATTGAGCGAGCCGTACGGGTCCTGGAAAATCATCTGAATCCGCCGCCGATTGGCCGCCAGCGCGGAACCGCGCAATGCCAGGAAATCCGTGTCACCCACCCAGACATGGCCGCTGTCGCTTTCCACCAGCCGGATTGCGGCTTTGACCAGGGTGCTTTTGCCCGAGCCGGACTCACCCACAATCGCCAGTGTCTTGCCCCGTGGCAGTTGCAGCGAGACATCCTTGAGCGCCGGGACCAAGCGGCCGCCGACGTTGTAGGTCTTGGTCAAGTGCTCAATGCGCAACGCCAACTCACCATCGGCGCACGGCGCGTGCAACTCTGGGTGCAGGGCCGGAACAGCGGCAATCAATTTGCGGGTGTACGGGTGTCTTGGCGAGTTGAGTACTTGATCGCGTTCACCGATTTCCACCAGTACACCCCCCTCCATCACGGCGATGCGGTCAGCGATTTCCGCCACCACGCCGAAGTCGTGGGTGATGAACAGGATGCCGTGCTGACCTCGACCGCGCAGGTCGCGGACCAGTTTCAGCACTTGGGCCTGTGTGGTCACATCCAGCGCCGTCGTCGGTTCGTCGGCAATCAGCAAATCAGGGTTCATCGCCAGCGCCATGGCTATCACCACCCGTTGGCATTGGCCGCCCGAGAGTTGATGCGCGAAGCTGTTGGCAATCCGTGGTGGATCGGGCAATTGAGTCGAGTCGAGCAGGGCGAGCATACGTTCGCGGCGCTCCGTAGCGGGCATCTGCGGCGCATGAATGTCGAAGATTTCTTCGACCTGCTGACCAATGCGAATCGCCGGATTCAGCGCTGCCATGGGCTCTTGGAAAATCATCGCAATGCGGTTGCCGCGCAGCGTGCGCAGAGCGTTTTCGTCCATGCGGCAGATATCGTCGCCGAGGAAATCGATCACACCTTCACTGTGGCGCAGGCCTTTGGCGTAATCGCCCATGATCGCGGCCGAGAGCACCGATTTGCCGGAGCCGGACTCGCCGATCACGCAGAGAATTTCGCCCTTGCGTACATCCAGGCTGATACCCTTGACGGCGTGGCTACGATCGGCGCCGGCGGGCAGTTCGATGGAAAGGTTTTCCACTCTCAATACTTGTTGATGACTCATGCTCAACTCCTTGCGCCTTTTTGGGCGTGTTCGTCCAGACCGTCCGCCAACAGGCTCAGGCCCAGCATCAGGGTGGAGATGGCAATGCACGGGAAGATCACCAAGTGCGGGAAGGCGATGGCCATGCTGCGGCCTTCGTTGATCATGCCGCCCCAGTCCGGGGTCGGCGGTGGCAGGCCGAGGCCGAGGAAGCCAAGGGCGCCGATCATGATCGCGGTGTAGCCGATACGCAGGCAGAAATCGACGATCAACGGGCCGCCGCAATTGGGCAGTATTTCCACCAGCATGATCCGCAGTGATCCTTCGCCTTGGGTGATGGCGCTGAGCACGTAGTCCCGCGAGCGGATGTCGATGGTCAGTGCGCGCATGATCCGGAAGATCGCCGGAGCGCTGGTGAAGGTCACCGCAATCAGAATGTTCAGCGCCGACGCGCCGAGGGCGATGATGATCACGATGTACAACACCAGCACCGGGAACGACAACACCGTGTCGGCGACATAGGACAGCAGCGCATCGACCCAGCCATTGAAGTAGCCGGCGCACAGGCCCATGGCGATGCCCACGGCGAATGCGGTCAGTGTTGCCAGAATCGACCAGAACAACACGGTACGCGTGCCCCAGATCAGCCGCGAGAGAATGTCCCGGCCGATCATGTCGGTGCCGAGCAGAAAGTGCATCCCGTTGCCATCCGGCGTCATCGGCGTCAGCAGCGGGGTGAAGCTTTCCAACGGGTCGTGGGGCGCCAGCCACGGCGCAAACAGCGCCATCAGCACCCAGCCGCCCACCAGCAGCAAACCAAGTAACGCAAGGGGATGTTTGAACGAATTGAGGAAATTCATTGGCCACCTCCGCCAAGACTGCGCAACGTTATGCGCGGGTTGAGCCAGGTATAGGCCAGGTCAGAGAAGATTTTGGTCGCGCCGACGACGATGCCGCTGATCATTGCGCAGGCTTCGATCAGGTAGACGTCATGGTTCAGCGATGCGGTGTAGAGCAGCGAGCCGAAGCCTTTGTAGGCGAAGAACACCTCGACCACGATCACGTTCGACAGCAGCCACGGGATGTACAACATGATC